>JBKJLF010000493.1:0-7691 GCA_046597185.1 Burkholderiaceae bacterium
GCAAGATTTTGCGCTGATTGCGGAAAATCCTTTGATTTTGCTGCAGGATATTCGGTTGAATGTGCGGGCAAATTATGATTTGCGGCGCAGGTTTTTTACGACTATCAAAGTGAAGCCAACGCCGCCGGGTGGACGGGTGCGTTACGTTTATAAATTGAAGCAGGATGCGGTGCCGCAATTGCCGTGCACGCTTGAATAGCAAAATACTTGCCACAAACAACCCGGCATCCAAGGAAGCGGATACATTTGATGGTACGATTACGCCATTTATTCGACATTATTTGGCCATGCACCTGCTCATTTCCGGTAACCCAATCGAACTTCAATTTGCTGACCAACAGATAACCATAACGTAATCGCCATGAGCACACCATTTGAATACGATGTATTTCTCAGTCATAGTGCCAAAGACAAGCCAGTGGTGCGCGCGTTGGCTGAGCGCTTGCGTGCTGCCGGGCTGAGAGTTTGGTATGACGAATGGGAAATTAAATGGGGCGATTCCATTCCGGCCAAAATTGAATTTGGGCTGGAAAATTCACGAGTATTATTGTTTTGCATGTCGGCCAATGCCTTTGCATCTGACTGGGCCATGTTGGAGGCACAAAACCTGCGATTCCGTAATCCATTAAGCCGGGAACGCCGCTTTATCCCGCTGCGGTTGGATGATGCTGAAATAAAAAAGCCACTGGTACAGTTTAAGTATCTCGATTGGCGCGCACCAACCGATGCCGAATTCCAAGCGCTTGTGGCTGCCTGCCGCCCTCCACAACCAGAGTATCCCTTTCCGGCAAATTATCTCGAAACACTGAAGCCGATTGCATTGTCCAGCATGGAATTGTTTGATATTGGTGGTTTGCATCACCTTGCCCTCTCCCTGGCTGCGCCGCCCGCCAACCTGGGCCAGTGGACGGTCATTCTTGGCCCCAATGGCGTCGGTAAAACCACGCTACTACGCAGTCTGGCGCTGGCACTACGCAATGCCAGCGCCCCGTCAATCTGGCCCAAAGGCACCTTTGCAAACGCGTGGACACGCGCCCGAGCCGACGGCGATTCGACCCCGATTGAGCCACGTATCTGCGTAAAGCTGGCCGACGGCAGCACCCACCTCACCCGCATCCATGAAAACGGTTCCTTGACCATTACCCAAACCCCACGCCAGAGCCAACCCGCACTGTTCCCGCTATTTGCCTATGGCTGCCGCCGTGGTTCCGCCCTGGGCGGCACGGCGCGCGAGGTGGATTTATCCAATACCGATGGCCCGGAAATCGCCACCCTGTTTGATGAAGGGGCCGACCTGATCCACGCCGAAACCTGGCTGATTGGCATGGATGGTGACGCCCCCAAAAACCCGCTTAGCCGTATCGTTTTTGATGTCGCCATTGCGGCCCTGAAAACGCTGTTGGACGTGGCCAACATCGAAGTGGCCGAGCGCAGGGTTTGGATTACCGAACACGGCAAACCACGCTTGCCATTCAGCGCCCTCAGTGACGGCTATTTAACCAGTGCCGGCTGGCTGCTGGACTTGATTGCGCGCTGGGTGGAAATTTCGCTACGTCATCACCTACCGCTTGCCGCCGATTTCATGCAAACCATGCGCGGCCTGGTGTTGATTGATGAAATCGATCTGCATTTGCACCCGCGTTGGCAAATCGAAGCCATCACCCGCACGCGCCGCCTGTTGCCGCAAATGTCGTTTGTCGTGACGACCCATAACCCGCTGACGTTGGTTGGGGCCAAGGCTGAGGAAATCTGGATATTATCCAATGAAGATGGCCAGATCAAGGCCACGCCGGGTGAGGAACCGCCGATGTTGCTCACTGGCGGCCAAATCTATCGTCGCTATTTTGGCATTGACGATATCTACCCCGATGGTCTTGGTCGTGCCATGCAACGCTTTGGTGAGTTGGCAGCCTATGCTTTGCGCAATGATGAAGAAGAGACGGAATTGCAGGCATTGCAGCAACAGTTGCAGGCGGCGGGTATCGCGCCGGAATGGGAGATTGTGCCACGCGAACTGCCGATGGCTCCGGCCCCGAAGAAACCGCGCGGTAAGCGCGGCAAGGTGGCGCCATGATTCTCGTTAAACGCGGCCCCGAGCCTGCAACCTTGCCCCCGGTACGTGCGGAAAAGCTGGCCGCGCTACGCGCACTCGGGCGCAAGTTTGAGTCGGCTGATTTCAAAGGCTATGAGATTGTTTCGGGAGTTACGCAACGATCATTTTGAAAGGGTGATTTCCGAGCATGTGCGTGTGTTGCAAGCCGCGCTTGCCAAGCGTAAAGTCAAGCTGGCGCAGGCCGAATTTGAACGTGCACTGGCACGTTTAAGGCCAGAAAACGCCTACGTTGCCTTAAACTACGACGCCTTTCGCCAATGTATCCCGGATGCGCAATTGCAGGCGGTGATCAAAAAATCTTGGCCGCAGCCTGATGAGGTTGGGCGGTAATCCATAACGACCAAGCGAAACATTGCCTTGCGTCGCTTGAGAATTCTCACATTAATTCAAGATTTCTTATCCATCTCTCAATAATTGCCACCTCACGAGGTAAACCTAGTCGTTGCGCCTCAGCCAAAGCAAGCATGAGGGTTTGCCTGGCATTCGTCTTGTCAGTGCCATGATTGCGTGACATGAGGGTAATAGCAAGATTGGTTCGGGCACGAACTAACTGATATGCCGCGCCGAGTTTTTCGTAAGCGGGAATTTGCTCACGCAAAATATGCAATGCATCATCAAACTTCCCTTGCCCATACAAAATGCTGGCGATTTGATCCGTTGCAATCGCCTGTTCGAGTACATCGCCAATTGTTTCAAAAACGGGGATCACTTCTTCTCGCAGCATGCGCAATGCGTGCTCGCCATCACCCTTCATACTTGAAATGAGACTAATTTTGCCTTTGGTGATGGTCTGTGCACGTACATTACCCATTTTTTCATAGAGCGGCATTTCTTGATCGCGGTAAATATGCAATGCATCGTCCCAATCGCCTCGTGAATATAAAATATCTGCGATTTTACCTGAAGCGACTGCAAACTCATGAATTTGCCCTTGCTTTTCGAACACCAAACTTGCCTCCCTAAAAATGGCGATTGCTTCATCCAATTGCCCTTGCTTGGACAACACTTCGCCAATTCTGCAGCGCGCCCGTGCGACAAGGAACTCATCGGCCAGTTTTTCACACATTGGCATTAAACGGATACGCAGTACCAACAACGCTTGCTCATACGCCGCCAAACTTATATGCAAATCAGCCAGCTCATCAAGCAAGCGCATTTGAATAGCGGAATCGGGCGCATCATTTGTCCGCGCCAGATATTGCTCAATATCAGCAATTCGCTGCCTGCGCTCTGCGCCAGTACGGTTATCAATCTCACTGTCCCACATTTTAATTTCCGGGAAAGTATGTGCGACTGCCCTCTCACCTGCCAACTCAAACTCATACACCCCCGTGCGCCAAGACCACAAATCCGGCGCGTTATTGGCCAGCGCACGCATCCGCTCTGGACGCAACCAACACAACAAAGGCACAGTGACTGCGGCAGCATACCCTTCACGCCGAATATTCCAGGCGCGCAGACGGCCTGCGGCTTGTGCCGGGTCAGGGTATTCGTCCAGCCATTCATCCAGATTGATCAACTCTATTGCAGCGCAATCTTTGGCGACAATGCTCAACGCCGCTTCCAACTCGGGCCAACTCGTATACTTAAGCGCGTCTACCATCACCACATTGGGCAAAAACCGTTTTACGGCGGCAGACACCTGTTCTTGTTCCTTGGCATGCTCAAACTTGAGCAAAAACAAACCCCAGCGGCCACGATGGCTATTCAAATCGAAAGCCAGAGCGCGAAAAGGCGTCAACAGTTCCGGGGCCAAACCCTGCGCTGCCGCATCAATCGCCAGTTTTTGCTCTTTGCGCTTCATGGCGCGGCAGTACCCGCCGCCGTTGTTAAGGCTTGCGCGGCGGCGGTGTAAGCTGACAACAGTTTAATTGCCGGATGCGCTTGCCGCCAATTGCCGCCGTTATATTGCAATAGCGCCCCTTGCTCAATCAATCGGCTGATAGCTTCACTATTGCCTGCATTGGTAGCGTGTAAATCTTCTTCTGCCAAGAGCGGATAATCTTCCTTCAGCAACCAATTACGGTAATCTGCCGCCAGCTTGTTGGCCGCAGCCTGCACGGTCGCCAGATCAAACGGCGTGCTGTCGGCTTCGCGGCAGGTGTAATTGAGCAAGCGCAAGGCATCGCGCACATTGCCGCCGGAATAATCGATCAAGGTATCCAGTGTTTCCTTGCTGTCAAACAAGCTGTAATGGCAACGCTTGAGTAAAATCAAGCGCATGGCGCTATATGCGACTTCTTGCTTTTGCCGGGTATCAAAATCGATCAATTTCACCATCGGCAACACCACATGGTCAAAATGGGGTAATAGCAAGCCATGATGGAGCAATGCCAGCGGTGCGGTGTATACGGTCGCACATTCCGCCTGGGTCAGTTGGATGCCGTCATCCACAAAGAAGCGCTTCCAGTCTTCGCCACGAAAGCGATCCGGGCCATCAATCACCACCAAAATCTGCTGGCCTTTGTAAAAGTGGATCAGTTGCCCCTTGACGGCGGCAAACAATTGATTGAGCGCGCCAATAAATTCACCATAACTGTTATTGATCACTTCGCGTATGGTTTCACGCCGGGTATTGGCCAAGCGCAGGGCACTGGTAAAGCTAGCAAACAGACTGACCAAAGCTGGCAGACTAAACCCGGCTTTGACTTCGGTTTTCAGGTCAGCAGAAAATTCACGCATCTTTTCATGCGTCAACACGCGCTGATGAAACCAGTTACTAAGCCGACTAAAGGCAAAGTCATCGACCTTGATGTCGTCTTTTTGCAATTGCTGCAGGAGCGCTTGCGCCACTGCCAGCCAAACGTCACAGTAGCGCACATTGTGTGGATCAAGAATATCGAGCAAATCTACCCGCACCACCCAATAGCGGCCGGGGTGATGCAATTCCTCACAAAAATGTTTGAGTTCGGTGCTTTTGCCGCAACCGACATGCCCAAAGAACAGCATATGCTGCCCATTGGCTTTGGGGGTAAAGCTGCCTTTGTCTGGGTTATAGCCCAAGGTGCGCAAGAAATGTTTTTTGAATTTGTCATTGCGGGCGGCGGTGGTATCGACATAGCGTTTGTCGTCGGCGGCCAAAGGCGTCAGAAAATCATTGCCCGCCATGACAATATCCTCATCCTTTGGCGCTGCTTCCAGCGTTGCCAACACATCTGGCGACATGCCTGGGAATAATTGGTTGACATCAAGCATCTTCAATTCCTCTGGTTCAAATGGGTTCTGATCATGGATTATAAGGCAAATCTCACCCCAGCCTACCCGGCTGCAACAGCAATTTCAATTGCTCGGAAAAGCGCAGTTTCAAGTCTTCAATGCTGGTGAAGTTGGTGTAAAAATGGCCCAGTTGATCCAACTTTTCCTGAAATGCCCATAGCGGCCTGACAAAATTGGCTGACAAGTAAATCACCCAACCCGCTCCACCTCAAACCCCACCACATTTCTCGCCTCGCGAGAAAACTCCACACCAATCAAATCAATCGGCAGCCCCTTGGCCCGATATTTCTCTGCATAGCCCTTTTCCTTCAACTGCTGCAACGCACGACCATTGGGCAGTAATTCCCCCACCTTAAACTCAAACAAATAAATATGCTCAGGCAACAGCACCGCCATATCAATGCGCCCATGGTTGGTGCAATCTTCCACCCGCACATCCAGGCCCAGCGCGGCGAAATAGCTGTAAAACACGCTGGCGTAATAGCCCTCGAATTGCGCTATCGGGTTGTTGGTATACCACTGATGCGGGATACTGGCAAAGAATGCCTGAAACAACTCGCGCAAAGCCGCCACATCCTGCCCATGCAACAACTGGCGCAATTGTCTGCCGTGGTTCTTCTTCGCATCGCCCGTATAACACGTCAGCAAACCTTTATTGATGCCCACTTCCACTTCACGATTCGGATACCCCAGCGTATAACTGATCATGCCGGGGTCGGGTTCTTCCTGCTCATGAATGGTCAGGTAGCCGCTTTGAAACAACAACGCCTCGACCGAAATATGATCAATATCGAAAGCACCCAGCAAATCATCATCCGAATAGAGATTGGCCAATTCCGGCGTAAAAAAACCGCGTTCGCCCATCATTTTCAACAAAAACGCAGGCGTACCCGTTTGAAACCACCATGCACTAAATTTACGCTGTTGAAATAGCAGTAGCAAATCAAACGGGTTATACACCGACTCACCCAACCAGTTATAGCCGTTATACCAAAGCCGCATTTGTTCCCGATCCAAGCCATCGAGCTCCGGCGCAAAAACGGTGTTGATATCGTCATCGGTATAGCCGCATAATGCAGAATAGCTGCCATCAAGGGTAATGTCTTCCAGATTATTCAAGCCAGAAAACAAACTCACCTTGGAAAATTTGGACACGCCCGTCAGCATGGCGAAATGGATATGCGCATCCTGATCCTTAATCACGCTATACAAATCTTTCAGAGTATCGCGCAGGGCGCTGGCGATATCCGCTTGATGCAGTTGATCCAGAATCGGCTTGTCATACTCGTCGATAAGCACCACCACGCGCTGACCGGTTTGTTGATGCAAGCGCCCAATCAGATCACGAAATCGGCTACGTTGATGCTGATAGCGTACAGCTAGCCCAAACCGGATTTCGTGTTCTTCCAATTGTTGCTGGATCGATTCCAACAAATCCGCACGATCCAGCAAAGTGCTGCCACCAAAGCTGATGCGTATTACCGGAAAGTGTTGCGACCAATCCCACTGATCATGAATGGCAAGACCAGCAAATAGCGCCTGATTACCCTCAAAAATTTCCTTCAAGGTATCCAGAAACAAACTCTTGCCAAAACGCCGTGGCCGCGACAGAAAGTAATATTTACCCCGCGCAATCAAGCGTTTGGCAAAGCCGGTTTTATCAACGTAATAACAGCCATCCTGTATGATTTGGGACAGGGTTTGCATGCCAATCGGCAATTTTTTGTGTGCGGTTTCAGGCAAGGCCGACATAATCACCCCATCAATGCAACAAATGCGGTGGAATCTGCCGGGGCGATTTGGCCAGCAATTGCTCAAAATCCGTGCGCGCAATGCCGATTGATTTTTCCGCCAAGGCACTGTAGAGCATAATGCCCTCACACATTTCCGGCAGTTGCAAGGCAAACTCCATTAATTCCCGCCCCGGTAACTCGGCATTAAAACTGCTGTCAAAACGCTCCGCAAAAGCCGCTCGATCAGCGCAGGCGGCAATCATCGCCCGGCCATCCGGGGCTTGGGTGAACGCCAGACTGACATCCCGGAATTCGCGCACTTCAACCATTTTATACAGATCCGGCGGCGCACCAATTAGCACAATGCCAATCTTGGAATCCATAAACACAGAAAAGAAATGATCCAAAACGGCTTCCGAGTCTGGCTCGGCAAAAACCTGGGCCATGAGCTCAGAAAGCGGTGTCGCCAAATCATTGGCTTGAGAGAGAGGACGATACTTCATGATAATAGAAAAGAAAATCCAGAAAAGATTGGTTGAATTTTAGTTAGGCCAGAGGATATTACCACAACCCGCAGCCAGATTAGCCCTCGGACGCCGCATTACCCCCCCCCCCCCCCCCCCCCCCCC
>JBKJLF010000496.1:0-6862 GCA_046597185.1 Burkholderiaceae bacterium
AAGAAAAATACATCCTGCATTGAAGGCGTCGATGATTGCCGGTCAGCTTTGCCACACGCTTGGTATCGCACTATTTGCTGGCGCTAGGCGGCGGTGGGTTGGCTAGCATAGCGCTCAACAATTTTATTTCGGCAACCATCGAGTAGCTTAAATCCGGGGCGTCGGCAAGGCTGGGGGCGCGGCTGCCGCTAAGGATGGCTAACAGGGCGTGGATAAAGCTGTGGAAGGCAACAGCCTCGGGGTTGGCAGCATATTGCTGTAACTGGGCGCTCACGCTACTGGTGTCGCCCGCCAGTAGCGCTTGGGTGACGGCGAGGCTGAGGCGGCCATCAGGATAGTGATTCTCGCCGCCAGCCTGGCGATAAGCAAGGTAACTGGCTATCGCCTTGGCCCGTGCCGCGCTGGCAGCGCTGGGGTTGGCGGCCTCGGTCTCGATAGCGGCGAGGGTTGCCCAAGAAGCCCACGGTGTAGATGCGTGACCAAACTGCGCGGCGCAGGCGATGGCACGGCGTACTTCTTCCCGCGCTTCGCCCAAGCGGTGCAGCTTGTGCAGGGTGCTGGCGAGATTATTCCTTGCGCGGCCCTCGCCCGCGACATCGTGTGTTTGGGCATACTTGTCGGCAGCTTGGCGGAAAAAGCCAATCGCGTCCTCTGGGCGCTGCATGGTGGTGCCATACAAGTTACCCAGTTGAAAAAGCGTGTTCGCCTGCCCAGTAACATTGCCCTGCTGCACTTCGATCGACAGTGATTTGCGGTAGGCATCCTCGGCTGCTTGCGGCTGACCTGATTCTTGGTACACTCTGCCGGTCTTACGCCAAATCCCGGCGACGGTGCCGGGTTCCCCCAAGCTGCTAAAGTGCTGCCGCGCTTCATCAAACGCCGCCAGTGCCTCGGGGTAACGGCCTTGCTGCATATGCACCGTGCCAAGCTGGCTTTTGCCAACCGCGACACTCCGTTGGTTGCCCGCTTGCTCGTATTGGTTGATACTTGCTTGGTAGGCTTCTGCTGCCTCGTCCAGCCGACCAAGGGCACACAAACAATCGCCTTGTTCCGTGATACATACGGCTGCCATCCCTTCCGCACCACAACCGGGCTGCACTGCTGCGAAGGCATCAAAGCGCTGGCGCGCCGCATCCAACAGCGGCAAAGCCTGTTCCGCAGCGCCAGCCATCCCTAATACACGGGCCAGCAACCAGCAAGCCACCGCCAGATCGTAATCCGCATTGGGGTAGGCTGCTGCACCAGCCGCTTGTGCTTGCTGGTGCAAGGCTTGCGCACCAGCCAGTGCCTGCTGCAATTGCCCGCCGTCCAACTGTTGCTGGATACGGTCGCTCTCCGCATCAAAGCGCGCATGGTTCCACGCATCGCCCAGCGCCGCCGCAGCATCGTCACGCACCTGCCCCACACGCTGCAACAAGCGCCGCTTGCCTAGTTTTTGCAGCAAGCTGTACAGCTTAGTGGCTAAGTCTATGGTCGCCACCGCATCGCCCGCTTGCTGCACCAAGTCTTGCAAGGCAAATAGATTAGCCAGTTCCAGCAGCGTTAGCGTGGCGGCGACTTCGGCGTTTTGATTGCGCTGTTGACAGAGGAAGCCGACATACCCGAGCATAGACTCGACCCAGCGCGGCGTCAGTGCCGCCTGCTGCGCCGCATCGGTGCGCCCGCGCAAGTAGGGGCAAAGCGCGGGGTTGAGCGTAAGGTGATTGCAACTATTGCGCGTCGCCAGCCCGGTTTGCAGCAAGTCTTGCGCTAGCGCGGCTACATCCGCCTTTTGCCACTGCATCATGTCGGCAAGCATAACCAGATCGACGCTGCCGTGGAACAGCGCCAGCGCGCCGACCCTATCTTGATTCTCGCTTGATAAGCGTTCCAGCGACAGCGCGACGCTGGCAAAGACCGATAGTTCCCGATTACCGGGGAATTTTCTATCCATCTCTTGCATCAGCGCAACCACTGAGCTACGGGTCTGCGCTACGCCTAGCGTGCGTAGCGGCACAGCCAACAGCGCCAACGTGCGGGCGTGGCCATGTACCGCGTCCACCAATTGTTCAATCTGTTCCACCTGCACATCGCTGGCGGCCCCGGCCCCGCCACCGTCGGCGTTGAGCACACTTTCGACCAGTTTAACCGCATCGGCACGCGCCAGCCGCTGCAAGGGGATTTGGTGGCGTGGGGCGGCAAAGGGCGCGGGTAGCGCCTCGCGGCTGGTGAAGATCAGCCAAGTGTCGCGACACGCAGCCAAGTCTTGGCATAGCGCCAAGATAGCGTCCAAGCTCAAGCGCGCATCGTCGTGCAGTGCGGCGGCTTGGGCGATATAGGGCGGCGGCAAGATGCTCTCCATATTGTCTAGCACCAAGAGCGTGGCTTGCTCGCGCAAGATGCGCTGAATCGGCAAGATGGCAGATGCTTCATCAGCAAAGGTGGCGACAGAATATTCAGCACCTTCAGCACCTTCGGCACCAACTAATTGACGGCCCAAGGCATCGAGCACGGCTTGCCGGTGGCTGTTGACCTCGACCGAGACAAAAGCCACCCGCGCTACTTGTTGCGAGCGCAACATCCACCGTGCAAACTCGGTAGCGAGCGCGGTTTTACCTTCGCCGCCTTGGCCTTGCAGCACCGCGTAACGCAGCCCTTGATGCTGCGTGGTGGGGCGCAACAGGCGCTCCAAAGCCAGCAACTCATGGCTGCGCCCGATAAAGCCAGTGGCCGGGGCGGCAGGCAATGCGCCAAGGCGAGCCTTACGCTGGGTCTCGGCATCTGCCACGGTTTGCTTGGCGGGCGTGGAGGTAAATAACTGCGGGTCGTCTTTTTCTTGAAACAGCACCGGCACAAACCAGTCGTGCAGGTAAAATTGCCCCACGCCAAAGGCTGATCCGCGTGCCTTGTCACTCTCCAAATCGCGCTGCCCCGCCAGCATGGCTGCGCCCACGCGCTTGCCAGCGACCAGCGCACTATAAAAGCTGGCGACGAAGCGGCGCGCAGTCTCCACCAGCACGCTATGACTCATCGCCACCACCGAAGCGACCCCGACTTTAAGTAGTTCTGACGCGACCGATTCGGACGCTTGCGCCGCCTGTGCGCTTTGGCAGGCTTCCAAAAACACCAACGGTATCCGATAATCGCGCAGCAAGGGGCCAAGTGCATCGGTGTGGATCAAGGCGTGGCGGCGGGCGCTCAGTTTGGTGCTGTCGGCAGGGTCTTCAAAGCACAAGCCACCAAGGCCAACTTGTTGGTCATAGACGCCGTGGCCGTCAAAATGGACGACGTGGTACGGCTTCTTCGCTTCACGGGCGCGCTCCAACTCAGCGCGCAAGGCGGGCATGGTGGGCGGGCAAAGGACGTGGATGCTGACCAAGCCGGGCATGGTTTCCATCGCGTCCACCAAGGGCCGCGCGCTGGCGCGGTGGTCGATATAGCCGCAAGCCTTGTCCTCGGGCCGGGCGGTGATCAGCAAGATGCGGATCGGCGGCGCGACCGCCAACACCGGAAAAGCCACAGTGCCGGGCAGCCTGCGCCGCACGCGGGTCGGTTTTGCGCCTTGGAATAAATAGCTGCCTTGGTTACTGCCGCCGCCATCGTGCAATAGCTCCCACGGTAGGCCGAGCAAGGTGGTGGCCGCTTCCTTGGCGGCGGCCACCTCGGCCTGCGGTGTACCGGCTTCTGGCACGGTATCGACCTGGACGGAAAAGCGCCGCCCGGCATTGTTGGCGAGATTGGCCCACGCGGCCATGACGTTTTCGCGCTGGGCGACTGGCATGGCGGCTTGGTACAGACTTTGGCCCCATTGTTGCAAATCGGCTTCAATCTTGTTGGCCCGCTTGGCAAAGTAGGGGCTGGGCCAGATGGCGTATTGCTCCAAATACCAGCGCAAATCATCGGCTTCAATCGGGCCGATGGGGGCCAGCATGCGCCATGATTGCGGGCTGGAAACTGAGGGCTGGCCGGGCGTGGCTGGCTCGTACACCAGCCGCGCTCGGGCAGAAGCACGGCGCAGGCCGTCTTGCTCGGCAAACTTAAAGTCCGATAGTTGCAGTACCAATTCTTCCAACGCTTCGGCTGGGGGTTGCGGGGTGGCGGCTACATCGGTGGGTAAGCGCTTGCCGAGTGCTACTAAGATCGCATCCATTGCCGCTTGCACACCGCCAGCGGCGCTGCTCACCGGAATGTAGAGCGGTTCGCCATCGAAAAATTCTTCCAGCACCCCGAGTTTAGTGCCGTTCAAAGACAGTGGGAATACCGCAAACTTGTCTTTACCGCGCTCTTGGTGAACTTTCAAAGCATGGCGCAGTTCTTTGCCGACCCATTTGGACTGCAAACCGTCCACGCTAACCACGACGGCATAGGCAGTCGCCGCCTCAATCGCGGCTTGGATTGTCGTCCACAGCAAATCACCAGCACGTAACTCGCGTGAATCAATCCAACCAGCTTGCCCATGATCGGCAAGCGCTTCACGTAGATCACGCACGAAGGCGTCATCTTGTGAACTGTGGGAAATAAAAAGTTTGCTCATAGATGATTCCAAAAGGCATTGAAAAATGAGTCCAAAATAACGACAATGCGGCGAAACCTACCTGCATGCAGCAAAGTATCCCACAAAATGATGCGATTGGTTACTTAATCGTTGTTAGCGCCTTCCCCCAATTTTTTTCAGCGTTTGGTGGTTAAGTTTTCTATGGCTTTTCCACAATGCACTTGGATTGTTTTTTTGCGCGTTTAATAAATTGTTCGTCAAAGGTTTTCAATTTTGTGTGCTGTTGACTCAATGTCAGATGAAAGGCATCTGCAAAATCAAGCCCTTGCTCATGTAAATCAATGCATTGCGCTATTAACTGTGGCTGATTGAGGCGGACATTGGGTAGGCCGAACAGTTTGCGAAATGCAGCACAGATCGCGTTGGCGTCAAAGTCGTAGGCATAACGCAAGACCCATTCGGTTTCTAGGATGACGGTATCGGCAATGAAGATATCGTTTTCCGCAAACAGTTTGCGGCTGGTTTGAAACTGGGCTTCATTATCGTGTGTCAGCAGCCTGACAATGATGTTGGTGTCAATTGCCAGCACGCCACATCCTCCGTGCCGCACTGCGCTGCGCTGCATCGATGTCGTCCTGCGTCTTGGCTGGCCCAGCGAACTGCAAACTGCCTGCTACCTCATCTAAACTGGTTTCAACGAAGGCCGCCTTGGGGCGCAGCAACAGGCCGTCTACGGTTTCGATGACAAGCAGTTCAAGCCCGGTGTCCCAATGGTGGGCCAGCCGGAAGGCTTTGGGGATGATCACCTGCCCTTTGCTGGATAGTTTGGTGGTTTCCATGATGTTGTCCGAAAATAGGTGGGTGGAGAATTGCGGTAAGTTTGTGGTAAGACTGTAATGCGTAGGCGGTGGTTTGTCAAACGATTTCACGCGCCTGAGTACAGCGCGCGTTGGTCAGCATAAAGCAAAATATGGGTATCAATATTAGCGGACATGGGTTTCTTCCCGGCTTAAATAGTTGACGCCAAGATCAAATTGAGCTTGTTTTAGCCCGGCCAAGGCTTGCCGTTTCGCTTGTTCGTAGTCGGTGAGGTGGGCAAAATGACGACAATAAAGTGAAACCCACCTGCAATTCAATTGTTATAAATAAATGTAATTATTTTGCTTTTTTAATTTAAATCATGTCTCATGTGCTATATTCTAGCGTTGCGAATTTTTTATATCATTAATTTAGGAAAAGCCATGTCATTGACCGATACGCAGATTGCCAATATCATCTTTAATGAAACACGTTCACTTTCTGGTGATACCATTCAAGATGCGCGAAAAAATATCGCCCATTCAATTATCAATGCTCAAGCGCAAGTAGGTGCGCGTCCGCGAACGGGTCCGACGGTCGCACATGTGCCCAAGCAGGAATCTGCCATTTACGACGATTGTGTGAGTGCCGTTACTGCGGCGCGTACTGACCGGGCAGCTAAACTTGACCCTACCAGTGGCGCGACAAATTTCAATTTTCGCAAAAATAACTGGCGCGGCGACTTCTTCGGTTTGCCGATATTAACGCAAGTGGGGCCGCTTAACAATTCCTATCCCAGCGCTGATCTGCCCGCATCCAACATCTATGCAAATACCTATGGCAAATAAATTTTTATGGCTTGGGCTGGGGTTGCTGGCAAACATAGCGCTTGCCGCAGAAACACCGCAGCAACCACACCAACCCGCAGCCGACGATGCTGGCATTTGCCACGATAAACCGCAAGTCTCGCCGCAATGCCGCTGGATTCGCGGTACCTTAGCGATTTACAACGGCACCCCGCCAATCCGCATCAAACAGCGTGGCACCAAAAAAGTGCTCGCCATCGGCCCGTCTGAAGATGAATGGATGCCCGCCGATCTAAAGGCCAAGTTGACGCTCGATAACGCCATCGATGCGCGCTTAAAGATTTGCCCCTTTCCCAAATCACGCGGTTTGCAAGTGGTGTGCGTGGATCAGGCAGAAATAGTTAGAATCATTGCCGCACCAAACTAAGGCCGCAATGCTAAAACAACCGTTCCTTATTGGGTGAACGACGCGCTTGGCCGAGAGCCTGCTCAAAGACATCGTACCCGAGCTGCTAACGAAGCGTTCCCGGCCAGCCCACGCCAGCCGAACTGGAAGCCGACCCGACGCTGCATCGCTTTGTCATGGTGTTTGACCGGGAAGGGTCGAACTACAGCCTGCTGTCCGAATTATGGAAACACCGCGTCGGCGCATTGACGTACCGCAAAAATGTCAAGGATATCTGGCCTGATAGTGAATTCACCGAGCACGAGGTGCCCATTCCAGGTGGCGGCAGCACGCGCATGAGACTGGCGATGCGGGACACCCGGATTAGTTCGGGCAAGG
>JBKJLF010000564.1:0-6571 GCA_046597185.1 Burkholderiaceae bacterium
CATTCGTCGCGGCGCACCGCGAACTGATTCACAAAATTGGCGTGACCGGTGGTAAGGTTGAAAGCCGTATCGCTAATGCCGAAAAAGATGCCACGTACTTATTGGCAGCGGTAGAAGTGGTTGCGACTTATAAGCTGCATAATCTTAATCGTACCCGGCTGGAGAAAATCTTTCACCGCCTGTTCGGTGCGGCACAACTGGATTTGGGTATTGAGGATCGATTTGGCCACATGGTCAAACCACGCGAGTGGTTTTTGGTGCCACTGCATGTGATTAATGCCGCAGTCGATTGCATTCGCGATGGTTCGATTGCCAATATGCACTACGATATTGCAACGGCCCGATTAATTGATGCGGGGGAATGAACATTATTATTTGCTAACGATGTCTCAAATTAATGGACACATACCGCGCTGCCTGCCCGCCTTCTGCGCCGCAATATCCCCGGAAACCATGCCGCCCGACGCTACGCTTTAGCCGCCCGCAGGTAGTGGCTGCCCCACTTGGATGTTAACCTTTGGTCTTTGCCGGGCGTCCGCGCTTGGCTGGGCCGACGCGGCGCGCAATGCGCTGCTCCAGATTGTTTTTAAAGCGCTCACTGCCCAGGGCCCAGCCTTTGAGTACGGCCTGATTGAGCGCGTCGATTTCATCCGCAGCCGGGCTTTGTTGCAACAACTGCTGATATTGCGCTTCACGCTCGAATGGCGTATTGCCCAGTGCCCAGTAGAGAGGGTGATCGGTAATGAGCGGATCATTTTGCAAGCCCACATGATGCGCATAACTGGACCAGCGATACGCGCCCGGCTCTGCCACCATCCCGGCACGCACCGGGTTTTGTTCAATATAACGGCTGCATGCCATAAACCAGCGTTCCGAATCCACCACCGATGCTTTAAAACGGCCCTGAAACAAGGTGCCGGTGCGCTGGTATTTATGGTTGAACCAGGGTACATAAAATCGGCCCACCCACTGCATCATCTTACCCAGGCCCTCGCTATCGACGGGCGATGCCAGCAAATGTACATGGTTGCCCATCAACACATACGCATGCAGCGCCACCTTAAATTGTTTGGCGGCTTGGCCAAGCCAATGCAAAAATGCCAGATAATCGGCCTCTTCCCGGAAAATGGGTTGGCGATCCACGCCACGGTTAATAATATGGTGGGGTTGAAATGGAATAACGAGTCGGGGCAGGCGGGCCATGGGTATTGGGTATTGGGTCAAAGGCAGAAAATACCGCTATGGTAAGGCATTTTCGCCACATCGGTGCTGGTTTCGTGTTGCGGCATCGGCGCAGTTTTTGCAAATTTTCCCCGGCTATTTTCGCATCTTGTTTGCCTGTAAGTGAGATTTGCCAAATTTTGTCATGCCAGCACCAAATGAATCGACTTCACTCTTGAGCTTATGACCAGTTTCCACTTTTTTACTATGTCCCCAATTATTTAAAATCAAAAAAATATGAAATTTAATTTGACACTGACCCCAATTAAAGGGATTGAAATTTTTGCTGCGTTGCGTTAAATTGGCGGTTCGACTTCTTTTCGTGCTGGAGATTGCTTATGATTGCGCAAGGTTTATACGACCCATCTAATGAACATGATGCCTGTGGCGTCGGCTTTATTGCCCATATAAAGGGTAATCGCAGCCATTCCGTGGTGGAGCAAGGTTTGTCGATTTTACGCAACCTTGATCATCGGGGCGCAGTCGGTGCCGATGAATTGATGGGCGATGGCGCGGGTATTCTGATTCAAATTCCCGATCAATTTTTCCGGGACGAAATGTTAAGCCAGGGCGTGGAGCTGCCACCCCCCGGCGAATATGGCGTGGGCATGGTGTTCTTGCCGAAAGAACATGCATCGCGCATTGCGTGTGAGCAAGAGATCGAGCGCGCCGTGCGCATCGAGGGCCAGGTGGTATTGGGCTGGCGTGATGTGCCGATCGACCGCGATATGCCGATGTCGCCTACCGTGCGCGCCAAAGAACCGGTGATCCGGCAGATTTTTATCGGGCGCGGCCCCGACATCATGGTCACCGATGCGCTGGAGCGCAAATTGTATGTGATTCGTAAATCGTCCGGCCATGCGATTCAGGCGCTCAAATTAATCCACGGTAAAGAATTCTTCGTGCCATCCATGTCGGCCCGTACCATCGTTTATAAAGGCTTGTTGCTGGCCAATCAGGTGGGTGTGTACTATCTGGATTTGCAAGATTCGCGCTGTATCTCGGCGCTGGCCCTGGTGCATCAACGCTTTTCCACCAATACCTTCCCCGAATGGCCGCTGGCCCACCCGTATCGCCTGATCGCGCATAACGGTGAAATTAACACCGTCAAAGGTAACTTCAACTGGATGCGTGCGCGCGAAGGCATCATGAAGTCGGCCGTGCTGGGCGACGATCTGAAAAAATTATTCCCGCTGATTTACGAAGGCCAATCCGATACCGCTTGCTTTGACAATGCGCTCGAATTGATGCTGATGGCAGGTTATCCGCTGGCCCAGGCGATGATGATGATGATTCCCGAGGCATGGGAAAATCATACCCTGATGGATGAAAACCGCCGCGCGTTTTACGAATACCACGCCGCCATGATGGAACCGTGGGACGGCCCCGCCGCGATGGCCTTTACCGATGGCCGCCATATCGGCGGTACGCTGGATCGTAACGGTTTGCGCCCTTCGCGCTACATTGTGACCGATGACGACTTCGTGGTGATGGCGTCGGAATCGGGCGTGTTGCCGATTCCTGAATCGAAAATCATCAAAAAATGGCGCTTGCAGCCCGGCAAAATGTTTTTGATCGATCTGGAAGCCGGTCGCATTATCGACGACAAAGAACTCAAAGACATGTACGCCAATACCAAGCCGTATAAAGCCTGGATTAATTCGGTGCGTATCAAGCTTGGTGCCATCAAACTGATTGAAGGCAAATTCGATAAAAACAAAGGTCTGGCCCAGGGCGAAAGCGTGCCGCTGAGCTTGCTGGATCGCCAGCAAGCCTTTGGTTATACGCAAGAGGATGTCAAGTTTCTGATGCAACCGCTGGCCGTGAACGGTGAAGAAGCCACCGGTTCGATGGGTAATGACTCGCCGCTGGCGGTGTTGTCCAACAAACTCAAACCGTTGTACCACTACTTCAAACAATTGTTTGCGCAAGTGACCAATCCACCAATCGACCCGATCCGGGAAGCGATGGTGATGTCGCTGGTGTCGTTTATCGGCCCACGCCCGAATTTGCTCGACACCAACAACATTAATCCGCCGATGCGGCTGGAAGTATCGCAACCCGTGCTCGATTTTACTGATATGGTGCGTTTGCGCAATATCGGTGTGCATACCGGTGGCAAGTTTAAAGTGTATGAACTCAATATCTGTTACCCGGTGGCATGGGGTAAGCAAGGGATTGAAGCGAGTATCGCCTCGTTGTGCGCGGAAGCGGTGGACGCGGTGAAGTCGGGCCATAATATTCTGGTGATTTCTGACCGCCATATCAATGCCAATCAGGTTGCGATTCCAGCTTTGCTCGCCACCTCCGCCATCCACTTGCATTTGGTGGCAACCAGCTTGCGCGCTTCCACTGGCTTGGTGGTAGAAACCGGTTCTGCGCGTGAAACCCACCACTTTGCCTTATTGGCGGGTTATGGGGCGGAAGCGGTACACCCTTACCTGGCACTGGAAACCTTGGTGCAGATGGCTGAAACCATGTTGCCCGGGGGCTCGCCCAACCTCACCGCCGACAAAGCCATCTACAACTATACCAAGGGTATTGGCAAGGGCTTGATGAAAGTCATGTCGAAAATGGGTATTTCAACCTATATGTCGTATTGCGGCGCGCAGATCTTTGAAGCGATAGGCTTGAACAGCGAATTTGTGAATAAATACTTCAAAGGCACTGCCTCCAATGTCGGTGGCATCGGGGTGTTTGATGTGGCTGAAGAAGCCTTGAATTTACATCGTGCCGCCTTTGGCAACGACCCGGTGTTGGCTCATGTGCTGGACGCGGGTGGCGAATATGCATACCGGATTCGCGGTGAAGACCATATGTGGACCCCGGATGCGATTGCCAAATTGCAGCACTCAACCCGCAGCAATAATTTCTCCACCTATAAAGAATACGCGCAAATTATCAACGACCAAAGTAAGCGCCATTTAACCTTGCGTGGGCTATTTGAATTCAAGCTCGACCCCAGCCGAGCGATTCCACTGGATCAGGTGGAACCTGCCAAGGAAATCGTCAAGCGCTTTGCCACCGGGGCCATGTCTTTGGGGTCGATCAGTACCGAAGCGCATGCCACGCTGGCCGTGGCGATGAACCGCATTGGCGGCAAATCGAATACCGGTGAAGGTGGCGAAGATCCGGCGCGTTATGTGAATGAGTTTAAAGGCATCCAAATTAAACAGGGTGCCACCATGGCCAGCATTTTGGGCCAGCAGCAAGTGGTGGCGAATATTCCACTGCAAGAAGGGGATTCGTTACGTTCCAAAATCAAGCAGGTTGCCTCCGGGCGTTTTGGCGTGACCACCGAGTATTTAAATTCGGCCGATCAAATTCAGATCAAAATGGCGCAAGGGGCCAAACCGGGTGAAGGTGGGCAGTTGCCGGGCCATAAAGTGTCGGAATACATTGCCAAACTGCGTTTCTCGGTGCCCGGCGTGGGCTTGATTTCACCGCCGCCGCATCATGATATTTATTCGATTGAAGATTTGGCGCAATTGATTCACGATTTGAAAAACGCCAATCCGCGTGCTTCGATCTCGGTGAAACTGGTGTCGGAAGTGGGCGTGGGCACGGTGGCCACCGGTGTCACCAAGGCCAAGGCCGATCATATCGTCATCGCCGGGCACGATGGCGGCACTGGCGCTTCGCCCTTGTCGTCGGTGAAGCATGCCGGTTCGCCATGGGAACTGGGCTTGGCTGAAACCCAGCAAACCTTGGTATTGAATGGTTTGCGTACCCGAGTGCGGGTGCAAGCCGACGGCCAAATGAAAACCGGGCGCGATGTGGTTATTGCCGCGATGTTGGGGGCCGATGAAATTGGCTTTGCCACTGCGCCTTTGGTGGTGGAAGGCTGCATCATGATGCGCAAATGCCATCTCAACACTTGCCCGGTCGGCGTTGCGACACAAGACCCGGTGCTGCGCGCCAAATTTGCGGGCAAACCCGAGTATGTGGTGAACTATTTCTTCTTCGTGGCCGAAGAGGCGCGTCAATTGATGGCGCAATTGGGGATACGCACCTATGACGAATTGATCGGGCGGGCCGATTTATTGAATAAGTCCAAGGCGATTGAACATTGGAAGGCGCAAGGGCTGGATTTCAGCAAAATCTTCTATCAAGCCAGTTTGAACGATGGCAGCAAGCTCTACCACACCCTCGAACAAGACCACGGTTTGGAAAAGGCGCTGGATCACAAACTCATCACCCAGGCCAAAGCAGGCTTGGAAAAAGGCGAGCGGGTATCGTTTATCTCGCCGGTGCGCAACGTCAACCGCACGGTCGGAGCCATGTTGTCGGGCGAGCTGGTGCGCCGTTTTGGTCATGCCGGTTTGCCGGATGACACCATTCATATCCAATTGCAAGGCACGGCCGGGCAGTCTGCGGGGGCTTTTCTGGCGCATGGCATTACGCTTGATCTGGTGGGCGAGGGTAATGATTACGTCGGTAAAGGTTTGTCGGGTGGGCGCATCATTGTGCGCCCCAATACCGAGTTCCGGGGCTGGGCGGTGGATAACATCATCGTCGGCAATACCGTGTTATACGGGGCGATTTCTGGCGAAGCCTTCTTCAATGGCGTGGCCGGTGAGCGTTTTGCCGTGCGTAACAGTGGTGCGATTGCGGTGGTGGAAGGCACAGGGGACCATGGTTGCGAATATATGACCGGGGGTACGGTGGTGGTGCTGGGGGAAACCGGGCGCAATTTTGCTGCGGGCATGTCCGGCGGGGTAGCCTATGTATATGATCCGCAAGGGCAATTTGCCGGCAAATGCAATACCGCCATGGTGAGCCTGGACCCGGTGTTGGCCAGTAGCGAGCAAAAAGCGCATGCCGATGCCGCCTTGTTGCATAGTGTGGCGCGCGGTGGCGTGGGCGAGTTGGATGAAGTGATCCTGAAGGGCTTGATTGAGCGTCATTTCAAATACACCGGCAGTACCCGGGCACGGGTATTGCTGGATGATTGGGCGAGCGCACGCGGCAAGTTTGTCAAAGTCTTCCCGACGGAATATCGACGCGCTTTGCTCGAAATGAATGCGAGCCAGGTTGGGCAAGATCAAAAGAAGGCCGCCTGACATTGACGGATGCCGGGCTGCGGCCCGGCAATGAGTCTGCAAAAAAAATTGGCAAAAAATTCGGCAAAAATTATACCAGATGAGGTAAGTAATGGGAAAAGTCACCGGTTTCATGGAATATCAACGCCTGGCAGAGGCAGCACAAGAGCCGCAGGAGCGTAAGAAGCACTATAAAGAATTTATCCTGTCCCTGGATGATGGGCAAGCCAAACAACAAGGCGCACGCTGTATGGATTGCGGCATTCCATTCTGCACCACGGGCTGCCCGGTCAACAACATTATTCCAG
>JBKJLF010000612.1:0-3993 GCA_046597185.1 Burkholderiaceae bacterium
CTCGCAAACGCGCACTCACCTCAGCGGCAAAATGGACGCCTTGCAAAGCTGCCTCAATGGTATCGACAATGCGCGCCTGCTGCAAAATATCTTGCGCGCCACTGGCAAAAGCGACCGCCTCCGGGTGGCTCACGGCATCCTCAAAACGCGGCCTGAGCAAGACCAATTGACCAAAGCCCATATTTTTAATGGCCCGTGCAGCGGCACCAATATTGCCGGGATGGCTGGTTTCAACCAGAATAAATCGGGTTTGTTGAAAAACAGAGGTTTTGATTTTGGTCAGATTCATTTAAAATAGTGGCATTACGCGGTAAGTTCGGAAAATGGATGATGCGAGAAGCCCATTTCACCTCCCCGCATTGTTCTTTAACTGGTGCCTTTGATTCTTGCATTTGTTGCACATACAAATCAGTAACATAAATCTGAGGCCGCTACACCGACATTTTAACGGAAGCTCTATGCACCCCATGCTCAATACTGCGGTTAAAGCCGCACGCCGTGGCGCGGCGATTATTAATCGCGCCTCGTTCGATACAGATCGTTTGCAAATCACGGAAAAGCAACATAAGGATTTTGCCACAGAAGTGGATCAAGCCGCTGAACAAACGATTATTGAAATTTTGCTCAAAGCCTATCCCGACCATGCGATTTTGGCCGAAGAGTCGGGTGCGTCTGCCAATTTGCACGATGAAAACGAATATGTGTGGATCATCGACCCGATCGATGGCACCACCAATTTTATGCATGGTTTCCCACACTACTGTATTTCGATTGCGCTACAACATCGCGGCGTCATTACCCAAGGCGTGATTTACGACCCGAACCGCAACGATTTATTTACCGCCACCAAGGGTAGCGGTGCCTACCTGAATGAAAAGCGCCTGCGTGTCACCAAACACGACCGTCTTGCCAACGCCTTGGTTTGTATCGGTTTTGCCAATCGTCCCGCGCAAACGCTGGATCAATACATACAAATTCAACGCTTGCTGATTGAACGCGCGCAAAGTGTGCGCAATTTTGGCTCTGCCGCGCTCGATTTGGCGTATCTGGCCGCAGGCCGCATTGATGGCTTTTGCCTGAAAGGCTTAAAACCGTGGGATATTGCCGCAGGTGCCCTGATGGTGACCGAAGCGGGTGGTATCGTCGCCGATTTTATGGGTGAATCCGATTATTTGCATAAAGGCGACATTATTGCCGCCAGCCCCAAGATTTTTAGCCAAATGCTCAATCTGCTCACCCCATTTGCCGCCGTTGCCTAATAACAGAATATTGAGCCATGCCACGCTTTGCCGCCAATTTGAGTATGCTGTTTACCGAACTGCCACTGGAACAACGGGTGGCAGCAGCGGCAGCAGCGGGTTTTACTGCGCTTGAAATCCAATTTCCATATGCCCTGCCTGCGCAAGTACTGGCACGCCAATTAGCGCAGTACCAATTGCCTCTGGTATTGCATAACTTGCCGGCCGGAGATTGGGCTGCGGGAGAACGCGGTATCGCCTGCCTGCCGGAACGCCGGGCCGAGTTCCGCGCCGGGGTGCAACAGGCTATCGAATACGCCTTGGCACTGGGCACACCGCGTTTAAATTGCCTGGCGGGTGTATGCCCGCGCAACTTAAGTCAAAGCGCAGCACAGGCTTGCCTGCGTGAAAATCTCGACTATGCGGCGCACCAGCTTTTGCCATATGGCCTGACCCTGATGGTGGAAGCGATCAATACCTTCGATGTGCCTGGCTTTTTTATTTGCCACAGCCAACAGATATTTGACTTAATCGATCAATGCGCTTTACCCAACTTATTGATGCAATATGACATTTACCATATGCAACGCATGGGTGAACCCGTGGCCGCCACGCTGGCTGGCCAATTGGCGAAAATTGGGCATATCCAAATCGCAGATGCGCCGGGGCGCAATGAACCGGGAACGGGCGTCATCCCATTCCCTGATTTATTTGCATTACTGGACCAACAGGGCTACAAGGGCTGGATAGGCTGTGAGTACCAACCACGCAACACGACCTTGGCTGGCCTCACCTGGATGGATCAGCTATAAGTGCTCAGTTGATGGTGCTTGATGGTGCTTGATGGTGCTTGATGGTGCTTGATGATGGTGCTGTATGGCGATTTGAGCCGGGCAAATCGCCATGCCAAGCGCAACTAAACCGTTTCCAAATCAGCGTGCCCCACGCCTTTTTCATAATTGAGCAGCGAAATCACTTGCGGCGTAATTTTCACAAATACCACCGTATGGCGCGCATCGGAATGAGCCCATTCGTGAATATCCGGAAATTTTGCATCCATCGCCGCTTCCACCCGGGCGTTTTCTGCCGCATCGCTTACCAATTCAGCAAGACCACCGAGCGATAAGCCATGCAAATGCTCCCAATCGGTGAAGTCCGCATTAACAGCAAGCGAAACCTTATTGCAATGTTGAATATTTTTTGCCTTTTGACTGTCTTTGCCCACGCCGACGTAGATCGTCAATCCTTCATGCACATAATTGACAATGGTTGCCTGCGGATAGCCATCTGGTCGTATGGTGGCTAATGTGACATTTTGCGCGCTATCCAAAATCTCCAGGGCATAATCTTTGCTTGCTTGATCCATGATATTTTCCTTGCTTTTGATTCAATCTATAATCCGGTTTGGCCATACGCCAAACCACCCACTCCCACCACCATCCAATTAAATCGTGTTTTGAAGCAGCCACACACAGTTTTACTCCGAAAGACCTCGGTGCGTCAAACAAAATCGACATCTGGATCAAAGGAAAGTTGATGCAAATCAAGCCACCTAATTAATTGTCAGTAAGGATTGAAAGAAATAAATCGGCCGCAGGCAAGTTCCATGCGGCATTTCCGAGCGCAAAAATGAAAACGGCAACATCGCTGTTGCCGTTTATTTGTCCTACTGGAGGACTGTGGGGATTCTTGGTCCTCACAAAGCCGCATCGTCGATGCGGTAAAAAAAAATTACACGTGCCAAGCACTTCAAAATAATAAAGTCCTGCGTGGTTGTTGCTTTCTGTATTATTTTGACCTCCTTAGATAACACGACGAACATCTTCACTATAGTCGAGAATCAGAAAGATGCAAGGATAATTTTTCATTCATTTCACCATTGTGCCGACTATTGCATTGTATCAATGTACATTCCAGGCGGGACCACTACTGATTGCCTGCACCACCCCTGCCCCCATGGAGGCACCAAATTTTTTCATGACGCGGTCAGACCACGGTTCATGCTCAGTGTAATCGACCAATTGCTCTTGCTTCATCACGTCCCGGGCCACACTCTCCAGCGTAGCAAAGTCATCGGCCAAGCCCATGTCCACCGCCTTCTCACCACTCCAGAACAGGCCGGAAAACATCTCAGGCGTTTCTTTCAGACGCTGGCCGCGCCCTTTGCGCACGGCAGCAATAAACTGTTGATGGATTTCATCGAGCATCGCTTGCGCAAAGGCTTTGTGCTTGGGCGTGGACGGGCTGAACGGATCAAGAAAAGCCTTATTTTCCCCCGCTGTCATTAAACGCCGCTCAACCCCCAGTTTACCCATTAAATCGGTAAAACCAAAGCTATCCATCAACACGCCGATCGAGCCAACAATACTGGCCTTATTGACGTGAATTTTTTCCCCCGCGACGGCGATATAGTAACCACCAGAGGCGCACATTTCCTCGACCACCACATGCAACGGCTTCTTTGGATACTTGGCGCGCAAACGGCCAATTTCATCATTAATCATATTCGATTGCACCGGACTGCCACCCGGACTGTTAATGCGCAAAATAACGCCAACCGATGCCTCGTCAGAAAAAGCGCGATTCAATGCCGCATTCACATTCTGCGCGCTCGCCACGGAGGCACTGTCAATCACACCATTGATTTCAACCACCGCAGTATGTGGACCAGAACCATGTTTGTCGCTTCGGCCAAACAACAGACCAAAAAACAACAGTACCAATAAAATCGTCAACACTTTAAAAAATATGCCCC
>JBKJLF010000646.1:0-3151 GCA_046597185.1 Burkholderiaceae bacterium
TTATTGCCGCGAAGGCATGGGGTGGTGCTGGGGCGGCCAAACCTTTTGCAAGCAGGGGCTTGACTTCGCGCAAGCGATTTGCGGTGGTGATGACCAGTACCCGCTTACCTTCGCGCAGCCTGATTAAAATTTGTTGAATGAAATCGTGGTCATTGGGTAAGGCCGGATAGCGCCGCATGGTGGTATTGTTTGCATTTTTAAGCGTGGCGATTGGCCAACTGCTTTCGTCAACCACGGCCACAGTGGGCTTAAAGGTCTTGATGACGGCTTGAATGCCGGTAATTTGTGGGTTGCTGGGGCCGGGGCAGGACTGGGTGCCAATGAACAGCAGCTTGTTGCTTTGATCAGCAAAATACAGCCAGGACGATGACAGAGTGGTGCTGAGCTTGTCCTGCACCGTGGGTGGTTCGTCATCCAGTGGTATGGCGGCGAATGCCGATTCAGGTACTACCAAGGCCAAACTGGCTACGGCCATGCAAGTAGTACGGCGAATGAAATTATTTATCGTAACCATATTTATAAAAAGTTCTCATAAGTAAGAAATTCAAACCAAAGCAAAGCGCCAAGCCATTCAACCCGGCAATACTGATCGAGCGGTGTTAATTTTTTCTACTGCATAGGCGTGTGAAAACAACCAAATCACCAGATCTGGTGTGATACTGTTATGCCTTTGCTTTTGATGGTAACCCAACAAGCATAATGAGTAGAATAGCACAGCATTCTACTTAAGTAAACACAAAATACGCAGTATGCTACTTATTTGTTGTTGGCCAGGTCGTAATTTTTTGGGCTAATGGGCCATGCTTCAAAAGTTAGCCCTTCATTGATTTTGCATAAAACAGAAAAGGATAACATGACAACATTTAGTGATCGCTTAAGAACGGCCCGAAAACGTATAGGTTTGTCCCAGGAAGCGTTTGGTGAAATGGCTGGCGTAAGCCTTAGCTCGCAAGGGCAATATGAACGAGGCGTGGCGGAACCTTCCGCAGCCTATTTTCTGAAATTGGCGGAAATGGGTATCGACATGAACTTTTTGCTCGCCAGCAAATTGGCGGCAAGCGAAGAAGGGCAGCAAGTGGGGGAATTGCAAGCGGTGTTAAACCAAATGCCGCCCGCGCAACAGGCAATGGCCTTTGTCATTGTAAGTTTGGTGCAGGAAACCGTTGCCAGCAGCGCGGCAACGCTGGCTGATGCGGCGCAAATGTGGCGTGCGGCGCGGGTGTTTCGCCAGTTTCTTGGTATGGGCGAAGGCGGCAAAACTATTGTGGAAGTGGCGGTAAAGGGCGCAATGCGCGCGCCACCGCCAAAACCTTAATTGGGCCTTGACTTGCGGCTGTGTACGCCACTTTTACATTTTAGGCTGGCCAATGGGTCTGTTAAAATCGCACTGCGGGTGGAAAACGGTATAAACATCGAAAGGGTAATATGTCAGATTTCAGTGAACGGTTAAAAGCAGTTCGAAAGCGCATGGAATTGTCTCAGGAGGCTTTTGCAGAACTGGCCGGGGTAAGCCTTAGCTCGCAAGGGCAATATGAACGTGACGGGGCAGAACCGTCTGCCGCCTATTTTTTGAAATTGGCGGAAATGGGCATTGACATGAACTTTTTGCTGGCCAGCAAATTTGCGGAAAGTGCGGAAGGGCAGCAAGTGGGGGAATTGCAAGCGGTGTTAAACCAAATGCCGGCTGCGCAACAGGCGATGGCTTTTGTTATTTTGAGTTTGGTGCAGGAAACCATTGCCAGTAGTGCGGAAACGAAGGCGGATGCGGCAGAAATTTGGCGTGCGGGGCGGGTGTTTCGGCAATTTCTGGCGATGAGCCAGGCAGGAAAAGCCGTTGTGGAAGTGGCGGTAAAGGGCGGGATGATTGATCCCCCGCCCAGGCGGTAAGTTAATGGGTGGTATCGTCTGATTCCGGGTAGGCTTTGGCCATCGCTTGCGCGAATTCCATCATATCTACCCGTTTCATTTCAACGGTTTTGTAATAGGCTTCAATAATCAGGGCGAGGGCTTCGTCTGGTTGGGCATTGGCTTGGGGCTGCTGCTTGCGATAGGCGGCAATGGTGCGGCGCATGTCTTCGACTTCGGCATCATCGGCGGGGGTGCTTGGGGCGTTGGTGTTGGCTTGGGTGTTTAGCAAGGCCATTTTGCGCAATAGAATGGGGCCGTAGATGAATTCAAAACCCAATGGCACAACCCACATGACGATCACCCGGCCAAAATCCGGCAGCGCTTTTATGGTGATGCTGGCAACGCCTGCGACGATCAGGGCGGCGAAAATTTCCGTTGCCAGCTTGCCTTGCGGTGTAACGGCGGCGGGGCGGCCAAAGTGTTTGGCCTGATACCGCGTCATGGGGCCAAATCTACCCCAACCTTGCTGCTGGGTGGCGGAAGTGGGCCAAAGGTAAACGCGATAGAGTTTTAATATTGCAAACGATGCCCACAGATACCATAATAAATCCGGCGCAATATCAGCCAAGTACATGCCAAGTGGCACCACGCTTCGCGCCATGAAATCATAAAAACACAGGTCGGCAATATCGGCCCCCAATTTGGTTTCACGGAAGCGAAAAAAGGCCAGCCAAATCAGCAGGCCAAGCAATGCACCGCCAAAATAGTACCAATGGTTTTTGGGCAGCATAACCATGATGCTGGCAGCAAGGCCTTCCGTAATGCAAACGGCACTGCCAATGTTTAGGCGGGCACTCAGGCCAAACAATAAGGCGGGAGAATTAGCCGCAGATGGGGCGGGATGTGTGGTGGTCATGATTCATTCTCGTAAAAGTGGGCGTGAAAATGGGGTGGGCAAGTGTTATTTGGGCCAAGGTGGGGGGGCGGGCGAAACACCGCCGTCAGCACCAAGCTGGCCCAGGCTGATTTGATTGGCGGCCAAGCGGGGCGGCCATGGTGGGGGGTCGGGAGAAACAAAATCAACGCCACAGAGCTGGCTCAAGCTGGTTTGATTGGCGGCCAAGCGGGGCGGCCATGGTGGGGGAACGGGTGAAACAAGGTCGGCGGACAGCGTGTCGGTGTGGTTGATTGCCAGCACGCCGCTGGGGGCGGCAAAGTCGGTAAAAAGCATGGCGAGTCTCCTTGTATTACTTTATGAATTTTAGGAATTCTAGCATAACCCACGGTGACGCAAGCATTGCTT
>JBKJLF010000674.1:0-13899 GCA_046597185.1 Burkholderiaceae bacterium
ATTGATGCCCTTGTACCTAATACCAAAAGAATTAGCCATCTTTTTGATCCTTTCAATATAACTCGACGCGCCCGACGCCATCAATTTATCAGTCGCCGCCTTGCGAATGCTGTGCAAGTTCTTCCCATCGTCTTGCAGTTTCTCTTCTTTGGTGATCACCGAATCATCTTGCCAGCGGTTTCGATAAGGCGGCTCGTACACCACCCAATGAACCACCTCGTTCGGCTGTTTCCCATACCAGTCACGCTCCGCCGCCAACTGCAACGGCACAATATAGTTTGACCAGCGTTGATCATGTGCTTTGTCGCAACCCATAAACAGACCCGGGTCACCAATCAATATTACAAAATTCGCCATTGCTACTTCTCCAATTAATTCTACCAAGTTAGCCCGCATAATTTGCTTGATGACAAACGCCCCCACACAGGTGCGATTGTTCAAGTTTTCTAAATCCGTTACTGCATTGCACTTAATTTACAACAGCAATTTATGTAGTTATTTTCAATAGGCAATTAGAAGCCGTGTATTATCCAACACACCATTGTATTTTGCAATAGTAAGTAAATCCAAATTTACTTTCCCACCCCACCGCTTAACAAAGTATCGCGCACCAGTATCGCTTTCAACCATCAGTTCATTTTTCGGCAAACCAAGGGTACTTGGCCGCAGCCTAAACCGCACCTGATTCATGCTAGAATCATTCAGACAACTTGACGGGCCAGCCCCAACCAATCATGCTAACCATCCCCGGCTACCAGATTACGGAAGAAATTCATCGTGGTTCCAAAACCACCGTGTATCGTGGCTACCGCGAGCATGATCATTGCCCGCTCATCTTCAAAACCCTGAGCGCAGACTACCCGACCCCGCAAGATTTGGCTTATCTGCAACACGAATATGCCATCACCCAGGACTGGGAAGAAAACGGCCAACCGCGCAGTTATGCCTTACTTAAACTGGACAACCGTTTGGTACTCATCTTGCAAGATATTGGTGGCATGGCGATTAACCGGGTGCTGGCCACACAAACCCTGCCCTTGGCCACCTTTCTCACCCTGGCGCTGGCACTGGCGCGCGCCTTGAGCCGGATTCATCAACGCCATTTGATACACAAAGACATCAATCCTTCCAATCTGGTTGTCAACCTCAATACGGGACAAGTTCAAATCATTGATTTTGGGATTGCCTCGCAACTCTCGCGCGAGACGCCGCAACTACAAAGCCCCGGCTATCTGGAAGGCACGCTGGCCTATCTGTCGCCGGAACAAACCGGGCGCATGAATCGCAGCATGGATTATCGTACCGATTTTTATTCGCTCGGCGCTTCGTTTTATGAAATGCTGACCGGCATCCGGCCATTTAGTGCCACCGACCCGATGGAATTGGTCCATTCTCACCTGGCAAAAGTCGCCCGCCCGATCCAGGAATTGCGCCCCGATATTCCACCCGTGTTGAACGATCTGGTGGCCAAACTGATGGCCAAAACCGCCGAGGCGCGCTATCAAAGTGCGTTTGGTTTAATCGCCGATCTGGAAACCTGCCTGGAATCGATTCAAACCAGCAAAACCAATCACAGTTGCGACAGCGTGCCCCGCATTGCCGCCTTTACGCTGGGGCAACACGATGTGTCGGAGCGCTTTCAAATCCCGCAAACCTTGTATGGACGACAAATCCAGGTACAACAATTGCTGGATGCGTTTGCGCGCGTCGCCGTTGGCCCGGCTGAAATGCTGCTGGTGGCCGGCTATTCGGGCGTGGGTAAAAGCGCACTGGTGCATGAAGTGCATAAACCCGTTGCCGAAAAACAGGGCTACTTCATTGCGGGTAAATTTGATCAATTCCAGCGCGACATTCCCTACGCTTGCCTGATTCAAGCCTTTCAGGAACTCTTGCGCCAACTGCTAACCGAAAGCCCGGAGCAAATTGCGCACTGGAAAAGCTTGCTGCAACAAGCCTTGGGCGTGAATGCGCAAGTGATTATCAAAGTCATTGCCGAAGTGGAATGGATCATCGGGCCGCAAGCGAGTGTGCCGGAACTGCCGCCGGCGCAGGCGCTGAATCGTTTCAATTTGGTATTTCAGCAATTTATTCGCACTTTTACCACAGCCAAACACCCGCTGGTGTTATTTCTGGATGATTTGCAATGGGCGGACTTACCCTCGCTGCAGTTGATTAAATTATTCATGAGCGCGCCCGAAACCGGTTATTTGCTGATTATTGGTGCCTATCGCGACAATGAAGTGCCATCCAGCCACCCTTTAATGCTGATGCTGGAACAAATCAAGCAAGCCGCCAGCAAACTCGGCAACCCCCCGCCCACCACGCTAACCCTGCCGCCACTCAATAGCGGATATGTGCAGCAATTGCTGCAGGAGAGCTTGCATTGTGAATCGCAGCAAAGCCAGTCCCTGGCGGATTTATGCATGGAAAAAACCCAGGGCAATCCTTTCTTTCTGGGCCAGTTTTTACACGCTTTGGTGGAAGCGCAGCAAATTAGTTTCAACCATGTCAGCGGACGCTGGGAATGGGATAGCGCACAACTGCAACAAACCCCGATGACCCAGAATGTGGTCGAGTTAATGGCGGCCAAAATTCAAACCTTGGCCGCCAACACCCAGGCGCTGATCCAGTTGGCGGCCTGCATTGGTAACCAATTTGATTTGGATACGCTGGCGCTGGCATGGGACCAAAACAGAGAAGCCAGCGCCCAGGCGCTGTGGCCAGCCCTGAAGGAAAACCTGGTCGTACCGCTGGACAAGGCCTACAAATATCTGACCAATGAGAACGTGCCAGGTAACAATGTTCACTTCAAATTTGTGCATGACCGGGTGCAACAGGCGGCGTATTTGCTGATTGACGATGCGCGCAAGGCGGTATTCCATTTACGCATTGCGCGCCTGCTGCTGGCGCATTTTTCAAGCAAAGAACGCGAAGAGCGAATTTTTGATTTGGCCTGGCATTGGAACCGGGGGCAATCATTACTCACCGACCCGACAGAAAAAGAGCAATTGGCGCGCATGAATTTGGCGGCGGGTAAGAAAGCCCGCGCATCCTCGGCCTATACCAGTGCCTTCAATTACTTTCAGGCGGGCATAAAACAACTCCATGGCTGGCGCAGTTGCTGGGAATTACACTACGATTTGACGCTGGCCCTGCATCTGGAGGCCTGCGATGGCGCCTACCTGTGCGGCGACTTTGCGCAAATGAATCTGCTCGCCAAAACCGTGCTGCGCAAGGCCAAATCCTTGCTCGATCAAGTGAGCGTGTATCAAATCCAAATGCGCGCCTGCACCGTGCAAAATCAATCGCTGGAGGCCATCAACATTGCTTTGCCCGTTTTGAAGCGGCTGGGGATAAAACTACCGCCCAAGCCCGGCAAACTGCATTTTAAACGCGGCTTGCGCGACACCAAAGCCGCCTTGGCCGACAAACCGGTGGCCGAGCTGGCGGCTTTGCCGAACATGACCGAAGCCATTCCCCTTGCAGCCATGCAGTTACTGAGCGGCATTGCGCCCCCGGCTTACTTTGCCCTGCCCCAATTGCTGCCTTTGATTTCCTGTAAACAGGTTGAGCTATCCATAAAATACGGCAATACCGCCCTGTCGGCGTATGCGTATGCGGTGTACGGGATGATTTTGTGTGGCGTGGTGGGCGATATTGAGGCAGGCTACCGCTTTGGCAATCTGGCTATCGACACGCTGGAGCGTTTTTCGGCCAATGCGCTCAAAACCAAAATCATACATATTGTAGAATCCTTCATTCGCCACTGGCGCGCCCCCTTGCACGAGCGGATACCAGCTTTACAGGAAACCTGGCAAATCGGGCTGCAAACCGGTGACTTTGAATACGCCACCTATGCCATTGGCAACTGCTGCAATCTTTTATTCTTCACGGGCCGGGAATTGCCCGAAGTGAGCCGGGAAATTAAAAAATACGCCGAAGCGATGGCGCAATTCAAGCAAGATCAAGCCTTGTCCTGGCAAAAACTACTGGAACAAACGGTGCTCAATTTATCCGGCCAAAGCAACCCGGATGATGACCCTTGCCACCTGGTTGGCTCCAGCTACAATGAAGAGATCACCCCCATTGGTGCCAACAACCGGACCGCGATGTTCAGAATCAGTTTTTATAAATTGATGCTGGCGTATTTGTTTGAGCAATACCCGCTGGCACTGGAACAAGCCGACGCCGCCGAGCACCATCTGGATGCGGTGCTGGGCTTTTCCGGCGTGCCAGTCTGCCATTTTTACATGGCCTTGGTGCGGCTGGCTGTGCTGCAGCCGTTGCCACATCAGATGCCATCTGCGCTGCCTGCACTATCTGAAGAAGAACGCTTGGCGATGTTGAAAAAAGTGACCGCAATCCAGAAAAAACTACATAATTGGGCCGAACATGCCCCCATGAACCATTTACACAAATGGCATGTGGTGGAAGCCGAATTGGCGCGGGTGGCGGGGCAGGAATTAAACGCCATCCATCACTATGACCTGGCCATTACACTGGCGCGCAAAAATGGCTTCCCGCAGGAAGAAGCGCTGGCCAATGAACTGGCCGGGCGCTTTTATCTGAGCCGGGGCCAAGAAAAAGTCGCCAAACTGTATTTGCAGGATGCGCATTATGGCTATCAACACTGGGGCGCACAGGCCAAGGTGCGGCAATTGGAAGAACACTACCCGGAATGGTTGGCGCGAAGCGAAAAACGCTTGCTGGCAGAAAGCACCATGCGCACCCTCACGGTCGAAGACAATACCTCGGGCGACCTTGATCTGGCTACCGTGATGAAAGCATCGCAAGCGCTATCGGGTGAAATCGTACTCGGGCAATTGCTGGAAAAACTGATGCGCTTCGGGATAGAAAATGCCGGCGCGCAGTACGGCGTGTTACTGCTGGAGTCACACGGCGAGTGGTTGATTGAAGCCGAAGGGTCGGTCAATGACAGCACGATCAAAGTCTTACAATCGCGCCCCCTGCTGCAGGACACCAGCACCACCACCAGCACCACCGACAGCGGACAGCCTGCCACGCTCGGGCTGCCGATCTCGTTGATCCAATATGTGACCCTGACCAAAAAAGCCCTGGTACTGGATGACGCCTGTACTCAAGGCCGCTTCATCAGCGATACTTACATCCAGCAAAACCAGGTGAAATCGGTATTGTGCGTGCCTATTTTGCATCAAACCAAACTGGCGGGCATCCTGTATCTGGAAAATAATTTAACGCAAGGCGCTTTCACGGCAGGCCGTTTGGCGGTGCTCAAAATCCTCTCATCGCAAGCGGCTATTTCGATTGAAAACGCGCGGGTTTATGAGAATCTGGAATCCACCGTCACCCAGCGCACCGCAGCGCTCTCGGACAGCAACGCCGCGCTCTCGCATGCTTACGCCATTGCCGAAAGCGCACGCCAACAAGCCCAACAGGCCGAGCACAAAGCCAAAGAGGCCCTGGAGCACCTGCGCGCTACCCAAACCCAATTGATTCAATCCGAGAAAATGGCATCGCTGGGGCAATTGGTGGCGGGGGTGGCGCATGAACTCAACACCCCCATCGGTAATGCCTTAACCACCGCCTCATCCATGAGCGATGCCAGCCGCGCCTTTGAACAACTGCTGACAACGGGCGCGATGCGAAAATCTGCATTGAGTAATTTCGCCGCCAACGCCTTGAACATGTCCCAGGTGATCGAAAGCTCTTGCCAGCGTGCCGCCAAACTGATCAATAGCTTTAAGCAGGTGGCGGCAGACCAAACCTCGGAAGAACGCCGCAGCTTCAAGCTACGCGCCCTGGTTGAAGACAATATTGCCGCGCTGCGAGCCGGCTTTAATCCCGACCCATGGCTGATCGAGATTGCGATACCGGGCGAAATCGTCTGTGACAGCTATCCCGGCCCACTGGGTCAGGTGATTGCAAATTTGGTGCAAAACGCAGTGTACCACGCGTTTGCCGGACGGGCTACGGGCAGGCTGACTATCAGCGCCTGCGTGAGCGGGGACATGAGGAAGATGGTGGAGATGGTTTTTGCGGATGACGGCCATGGCATGGATAGCCACATCCTGGCCCACATCTTTGAACCGTTTTATACTGCCCACACCGGGCAAGCCGGGCCGGGTTTGGGTTTATCGATTGCGCTTAATATTGTGAGCGGGGTGTTGGGCGGTACACTCACGGCCAGTTCGGTGCCCGGTGCGGGTTCACAGTTTGTGTTACGCTTTCCGCTGCATTGTGCGCAATAGCCCATCCCAACGAGAGTAAATCATGCTCACCCTTCCCGGCTATCAAGTTACGGCGGAAATTCACCGTGGTGCCAAGACCACCGTGTATCGCGGCCTGCGCGAGGCCGACGGTTGCCCGGTGATTTTAAAAACCCTCAGCGCCGACTACCCGAGCGCGCAAGCGCTGGCTTGCCTGCAACACGAATACGCCCTCACCAAAGACTGGCAAGAGCACGGCCAGCCGCGCAGTTATGCGCTACTCAAACACGGCACCCGGCTGGTTTTGGTTTTGCAGGACATCGGCGGCGTCGCCATCAACCGGGTATTAGCCACACAAACCCTGTCGGTGGGCCGCTTCCTCACGCTGGCGCTGGCACTGGCGCACGCCTTGAGCCAAATTCACCAGCGCAACCTGATTCATAAAGACATCAACCCGTCCAATCTGGTGGTCAACCTTGCTACGGGCGAGGTACAAATCATTGATTTTGGCATAGCCTGTCAGCTTTCGCGTGAAACCGCGCAATTGCAAAACCCCGGCCATCTGGAAGGCACGCTGGCCTATCTGTCGCCCGAACAAACTGGCCGCATGAACCGCAGCATGGATTACCGCACCGATTTCTACTCTCTGGGCGCATCGTTTTACGAAATGTTGACAGGTAGGCGTCCCTTTGCTACCAGCGACCCGATGGAATTGCTGCATTACCATCTGGCCAAAATGCCTGTTCCCCCGCACGAGCTACGGCCCGAAGCGCCGCCGATGTTGAGCGAGTTGATCTTCAAGCTGATGGCCAAAACCGCAGAAGCACGCTACCAGGGCGCATTTGGCTTGATTGCCGATCTGGAAACCTGTCTGCAACAATGGGCCGCCACGCAAATCATTACGCCCTTTGCCCTGGGCCAGCACGATATCCCGGAACGCTTTCAAATCCCGCAAAAACTGTATGGCCGCCAAGCCCAGATGCAACAACTGCTGGATGCGTTTGAACGGGTTGGCCAAGGCCAAACCGAATTGCTAATGGTAGCCGGCTATTCCGGCGTGGGTAAGAGCGCACTGGTGCATGAAGTGCATAAACCCATCGCTGAAAAACATGGCTATTTCATCGCCGGCAAATTCGACCAATTCCACCGCGACATTCCCTATGCCTCCCTGATTCAATCGTTTCAGGAATTACTACGCCAACTGCTCACCGAAAGTCCGGCCCAAATCAGCCGCTGGAAAACCCTGCTGGAACAAGCGCTGCATGTCAATGCGCAAGTGATTATTGATGTCATTGCCGAGCTGGAATGGATTATGGGGCCGCAAGCCCCGGCCCCCGAATTACCCTCGCTACAGGCGCAAAACCGCTTCAATCTGGTATTTCAACAATTCATTCGTTGCTTCACCACCAAAGAACACCCGCTGGTGATGTTTTTGGACGATGTGCAATGGGCCGATGCCTCTTCCCTTCAATTGCTGAAAGTATTCCTGCGCGATCAGAAAAACCAATATCTGCTGCTCATTGGTGCCTACCGGGATAATGAAGTCCAGTCGGCCCATCCTTTAATGCTAGTGTTGGACGACATTCAACAATCCGGCACCAGAATGGCCACCATGACGCTAAAGCCCCTGGCCGAGCAACATATACGGCAATTATTGGCCGAAACCCTGAACTATGACGCGCAGGCGGCGGCCATCCAAAGCCTGGCCGCATTATGCCTGCAAAAGACCCAGGGCAATCCTTTCTTTCTGGCGCAGTTTTTGCACGCACTGGCCGAAACGCAGCAAATTCAATTCAACCATGACCAAGGCATCTGGCAATGGGATATGGCCAAACTGCAACAAAGCCAGATGACCAACAATGTGGTTGACTTGCTATCCGGTAAAATCCAGACCCTGCCAGAAAACACCCAGGCGGTGCTGCAATTGGCGGCCTGTGTCGGTAATCAATTTGATCTGCATACCATGGCCTGGGTTTGGCAGCAATCGATCATGACCACCGCCCAGGCGCTATGGCCCGCCTTGCAAGCCAATTTACTGATTCCGCTCGATGAGACTTACCGCTACATCGCATCCCATACCGATGTTGGCCCCGATAGCGGGCTTAATCCCAACGCCAGCTTCAAATTCGCCCACGACCGGGTGCAACAGGCCGCGTATTCGCTCATTGCCGATGCGTCCAAAGCGATATTTCACTTACGCATTGGCCGCCGCCTGCTGGCGCATAAAAAGCCGGGCGAACACGACGACAGTCTGTTTGATTTGGTCTGCCATTGGAATAAAGGCCAGTGCTTACTCACCGAGCAAGCCGAAAAAGAACAACTGGCCCGGCTCAATCTGAGTGCGGGCAAAAAAGCCATGTCTTCGTCGGCCTATAAATCTGCCCTGGCTTACTTTCAGGCAGGCCTGCAACTGGCTCCCGACACCGGTCTGCAATCGGGCTCGCCAACCGGCTCGCCAACTGGCTGGCAAACGCATTACGACCTGACCCTGGCGCTCTCAGTGGGCGCGGCGGAAGCAGCTTATTTGGCCGCTGAATTTGAGCAAATGAATCAACTGGCCAGCCAAATCCTGGAAAACGCCACCAACTTGCTGGATCAGGTCAAGGTGTATCAAATTCTGATTCTGGCCCAGGTCATGCAAAATCAATCCTTAGCGGCCATCAACATTGCCTTACCTGTGTTAAAGCGCCTGAATGTCAATTTACCTGCCAAGCCGGGCATGTTGCATATTCTGGCTGGTTTGTTGGAAATAAAATGGATACTGGCCGGCAAAACCGTTGAAGACCTGGTCAACTTGCCCAAGATGAGCGACGCAGCGGCCGTGGCCACCATGGAGCTATTGAGCAGTATTGCAGCGGCGGCCTATTTTGCCTTGCCACAACTGGTGCCTTTAATCGTTTGCCACCAAGTGCGGCTCTCAGTCAAGTATGGCAACACGGCCCTGTCTGCCTATGCCTATGCCGGCTATGGTTTGATTTTGTGCGGCGCACTGGGCGATATTGAAACTGGCTATCGCTTTGGCCAACTGGCTGGCAGCACCCTGAGCCATTTGGCGACCAATGCCCTGCGCACCAAAGTCGGCTGCCTGCAGGAATCCTACATCAATCATTGGAAAGACCCCTACCAGCAAAGGCCCGCGATTTTACTGGAGATTTACCAAAGCGGCATTGAAACCGGTGACTTTGAATACGCCACCTATGCGGCGTTCAACTATTGCTATTTTCTGTATTTCACCGGACGCAAATTAAGTGAAGTGGCGAGCGAGTTGGACAAATATGCGCAAGCCATGGTGCAATTGAAGCAAGCGCAAACCCTGCATTCGCAGACGATTGTGGCGCAAGCCGTGTTAAATATGTTAGGCCGCAACAGCGACCCTTGTCTGCTGTTGGGCAGCAGTTATGATGAAACGCAGATCGTCATTCCCGCTGACGACCGTAGCGGGCTGTTTCACTTCCATTTCCATAAGCTGATGCTGGCGTATTTCTTTCAGCAGTTTCCGGCCGGGTTGGAACAAGCCATTGAGGCGGAGCAAAATCTGGATGCCGTGGTCGGTGCGCCCTGTGTCCCGGTTTGCCACTTCTACATGGCCTTGGTGCGTCTGGCTTTGTTGCCCCACAGCGCAAAAGGCCAGGCCCGGCGGCTGTTGAAAAAAGTGGCCTCGATTCAAAAGAAACTGAAAAAATGGGCCACCCATGCCCCCGCCAATCATTTGCACAAATGGCATTTGGTGGAAGCCGAACGGGCCCGGGTTAGCGGCAATGATGCAGCGGCGATAAAGCATTTCGATGAAGCCGTTGCCCTGGCCCGAAAATATGACTACCCGCAAGAAGAGGCGCTGGCCAACGAACTGGCGGCCCGGTTTTATTTGCTCCGGGGGCGCGAAAAAATCGCCCGACTCTATCTGCAGGAAGCCCATTATGGCTATCAACAATGGGGCGCGCTGGCCAAAGTGCGGCAACTGGAACAAAGCTGGCCGCACTGGCTGGCGCATTCCACTAACCTGATCCGCAGCCATGTCCACGCCAACAGCACCGCCAGTGATGCCACCATCGACGCCACCGTCAGCACCAGCTCGCACGGCTGGGATTTGGCCACGGTGATGAAAGCTGCGCAAGCCATTTCCGGTGAGATTGTGTTATGCCATTTGCTGGAAAAGCTGATGCGCTTCGCCATTGAAAACGCGGGTGCACAACATGGCGTGTTGCTGTTGGAGTCCGATGGCGAATGGCGTATTGAGGCCGACGGCAAGGTCGGGCCAAGCCAAACCACGGTGAGCGTGTTGCAATCCCAGCCATTACATTTGGCCGCCAACAGTGGCGATAACACAGGCAACTCAGGCAACTCAGGCAGCGCCCCCATTTTACCGACGGCGCTCATTCAACTGGTCACGCTCAGCAAACAAGTGCTGATGCTGGATAATGCCTGTGGTGCGGGGCTGTTTATGCATGATCCTTACGTGCGGCAAAACCAGGCCAAATCGGTGCTGTGTGCGCCCATTTTGCATCAGGGCAAACTGCTGGGCATACTCTATCTGGAAAATAATCTTTCGCAAGGGGTATTTACCAAAGACCGATTGGAGGTACTGCGCATTCTTTCCTCGCAAGCGGCGATTTCGATTGAAAACGCCCGTGTTTATGAAAATCTGGAAGCCAAGGTAGCGCAGCGCACTGCGGCGCTATCGATTGCCTACACCGTGGCCGATACCTCGCGCCAGCATGCCGAGGCGGCCGAACAAAAAGCCACCCGCGCACTGGAAGAATTGCGCACCACCCAGAGCCAACTGATTCAGGCAGAAAAAATGGCTTCGCTGGGGCAACTGGTGGCGGGCGTGGCGCATGAACTCAATACCCCCATCGGCAACGCGCTGACCATGGCATCGAGCCTTTCTGACGCCAGCAATGCGCTGGAAACCGTAATGAAGCAGGGCGAGATGCGCAAATCGACCCTGACCGAGTTCATCAGCAATGCCCAGTTAATGGCCCAGGTCATCAGCCGCTCATGCCAGCGCGCCGCCACCCTGATCAATAGCTTCAAGCAAGTGGCGGTGGACCAAACCATGGAACAGCGCCGCAGCTTTGAACTACGCGCGCTGGTTGAAGACAATCTGGCGGCACTGCGCGCGGGCTTTGAGCAAGAACCCTGGTTGATTGAAGTCGATATCCCGGCCGATATTGAGTGCGACAGCTATCCCGGCCCCTTGGGTCAGGTGATCACCAATCTGGTACAAAACACGCTGCAGCATGCGTTTGCTGGGCGTAGCGCAGGGCGGCTCACGATTAGTGCGCAGCTCAAGAACCAGCTCAAGGACAGCGCGCCGGATCGGGTAGAAATGATTTTTTCTGATGATGGCAATGGCATGAGTGCCGCCACCCTGGCCCATATCTTTGAACCCTTTTACAGCACCCGCCAGAGTCTGGGCAATTCCGGCTTGGGTTTATCGATTGCCCTCAATATTGCCACGGGCGTGCTCGGTGGTAGCTTGCAAGCGAGTTCGGTACTGGGGCATGGATCGGTGTTTACCCTGTGTTTTCCGCGCAATTCGTATCAGGCTTAAGGATTGAGATCAATTTTTGCGCTGACCAGGGTGATATTGCCCGGCGTCATGGTGATGCTGCTGCCGCCCACCGAGAGTGTAATCTTGCCAGGCGAGCTGATGCTAACCTCGCCCGCTTCCGATTTCACGCTGATATTGCCCTTTACCGTGATATCTTGCTTGCCATCGGTGACCTTCAGTTCCATATCCTGCTTGATGATTTCCTGGTGCCCGCCATCGACCTTGATCGCAACATCTTTTTTGATGAACTCGGTATGGTTGCCGCCCACGCTAATCTGGCGGTTGTTGCCGATGGTTTGGCTATCGTTTTGTTTTACATTCACATCCATATTGCGTTCGGCGTGAATCCACAATTGTTCTGCGCCTTTGGCGTCTTCAAAGCGTAGCGCATTAAAATTGGCTGGCCCTGCGCCTTTGCTGGAGCGGGTCAGCACCCCGCTTTGAGTTTTATGGGCGGGCAAATCCCATGGTGGCATGTGGTGTTCGTTATAAAACTGGCCGACAATCACCGGGCGATCCGGGTTGCCCTGCATAAACTGCACCACCACTTCGGTGCCCACGCGTGGCAGCGCGATCATGCCGAAGTGGCTGTTGGCCCATGGCGTCATCACGCGTAGCCAGCAGGAGCTGTTTGCATCGTTTTTTCCCTTGCGATCCCAGTGAAATTGCACTTTGATGCGGCCATATTTATCGGTATGAATCTCTTCGCCCTTGGGGCCGGTCACGGTGGCCGTGTCCATGCCGGGGTCGCGTGCGGCGCTGCTGTTGTAGCCTTGCTCTGGCCGCCATGATGCTTTGAGTGGCAGGCAGGTGAACTTGTTTTCGTAAGTGGCTTCGCCGCCTTGGGCATTGAGGTAGTTATTTTTGACGGTGTGCGTCACGGAGAGTATAAAAAACGCTTGTTCGTGGCCGTTGAGGGCTGTCATTTGCACATCCGAAGCCATATCCAGCCGAAACCAGCGCCCCGGTTGCAGCGCGCGACAATCGCCTGCGGCGTCAAAGCGCTGGCCTTGGGCGTCAAATTGTTCCAGGCGGTGGCGCATGATGCGCTCGCCGTGTTGTTCGTTTTTGTGGCCGTAATGGCCGTGGTAGTGGTGTACTTCCATTTGGTGGATTACGCCTTGTTCCAGCTCGCTTCTATCTGCGGCAAATTGTACGCGTGGGCGTTTGAAATCGAATTGCGAGAGGGCGATTTTGCCCGATACCAATTTGCGCAAACTGGCCCACAGGCTCACCTTATCCACGCGGTTGGAGCCGCCACCATGGTGGTAAGGCACCACGGGTTTGCCATCGATTGGCAACGCTGCGGGGGAGGTATCGGAGATGATGAGTTTGTGGCCTTTTAAGGTATGTTCGTACCAGTAGCACCACCCCATTTCTTCCCAGCGGCGGTGCAAATAGTTGTAATCGCTCTCGTCATATTGGCAAGAAAACGTGCGCTCGGGGTCGGATTCATGCAGGCGAAATTCGTGGCTGGACAAGCCGGTTTGGTTAAACAATTCAACGGTTTGCTTCTCGATATTTTGGTCGTGAAACAAGTGGTGGTTGTGGCGTAGCGCAAACAGGGCCAGCCATGGTTTTAACACCATTTGGTAGGTGGCGATGCCATCGTCAATGGAAACCAGGCCAAATTCAAAGCAATGCCCGTTAAAAAAGCGCGAACTTTGATTATCGCGCAGCAATTCCACACACACTTTTTTGCCTTGCACATCGGTCAATACGATGCCGGGATCGTCGGATATGACGGTAACGGTAAAGGTAAAATCAGTGGAAACCTGCTCTTCGGCAATGAGTTGGTTGATCAGCAAACCTGCCTTGGGGCCATCGTCATGGGAGAAATAAAGTTTTAGTAAACGAGTGCTATCCGATTTCGTCACCAAAGCAGCCAATTTTTGTGTCGCTGAACTCATTTTTCACCTTGGGTTGATTTACTAAAATGTTTTTTACCAAATTTAACGCGCTATTGTAAATCATTTTTACTTATTTGCCGAGAAATTTAATAAGTAAAAAATTGTAAGACGTTGCTGCGCATACCACACAGACTTTGTTATACTTGCCGATCTTTTTTCTGAAACAATTATTCCTTTTGTTTATTTCTTTACTGCATGTTTAACATTCTATGACCCAAGAAAAGCCCCCGTTTTTGATTGATGAAGG
>JBKJLF010000889.1:0-10510 GCA_046597185.1 Burkholderiaceae bacterium
CCGGTGGTCGTGGCGTGAGGCATCAGGAAAGCTCCCTGGGTTGTGCCGTGATGTGGCGCGCGGATTCGCGCACGGCGGCAATGATCTCCGGAGCCAAAAAGGGATGCATATCATCAAGTTCCGGTGTGATAAATTTGCCGTTTTCATCGACGCGGGATTTGATCCGTGGCGTGAACTCCTGGCGCGGATCGACGGTGACATCGATCAGCATGGGGCCATCTTCCTGCAACAGTGCATCCAATACGGCCAAATCGGCCTGACTCCGGATGCGTGCGCTCTTGATGCCATAGGCGGCTGCGACGGCGGCAAAGTCGGGGAATTCAACCCCGGTGGCGGGGGTAGCGCCAATCACGCGCCCGAAAAAGTTTTCATGGGTTTGCCAGATCGAGAGGTAGCCGCCATTATTGAGTACCACGATGATGACGTTGGCTCCCGCAGTTTTGAGGGTTTGCAATTCCTGAATATTCATTTGCAAACTACCGTCGCCGGCAAAACAAATCACCCGGTGCGCGCTGCCGCCCGAGCTGCCGCCCGAGTTGCCGCTATGTACTGCGGCTGCCGCCGCGCCGATGGCGGCGGGCAGTTCGTAGCCCATGGAGGCCGAGCCGGAGTTACTGAACAAGCGTTGCCCGGCTTTGATGCGGCCAATTTGAAACGGCAAGATGCAGGCCGAGGCATTGCCGCAGGCCACGACATCGTTGTCACGCAACTGGCCAAACACCCGGTCTACCAAAACATAGGGGTTCAGCGGGCCATCTGGCCGTTGTTGGTGTTCGCGTTGCACCGCATAGTCGCTGCCAATGCGCTGGCACCAGTCAGCCCAGCTACGGTAGTCGGGCAAGCGTTGCGCTTGCAGCGCGGCGCTCAGGGTTTGTAGAAATTGCAAAGCATCGGCAACGATGGCTTGATCCGCTTGCACCCCCGGTTTGGCCAGTTCGGCCTGGTCAATATCGACGTGGATGACCCACGCATCGCGGCCAAAGCAATCCCAGTTGTAGCTGGTTTGGCGGATGTTCAGGCGTGAACCCAGTACCACAATCACATCCGCGTTTTGCAGGCAAAAATTACCCGCACGCGTACCAATGGTGCCGGGGCGACCAGCGAACAGGGGGTGGTCGGAGGCAATCAGATCATGGGTCCAGGCGGTGGCCAGCGGAATGCCATGCTGCTCGACAAAGTGGCGCAAGGTATCGACTGCGCCCGCCAAACGAATACCGGTGCCACCCAGAATGAGGGGGCGATGCGCATGCTTGAGTTTATCCAACACGGCCAGGCATTGCTCATGCAGCGCAGACGTAGAGGCGGACCTGGATGCAGCCATAGATGCAGGCGTAGCCAAGGTGAGCGGCGCAATATTGAGTTCGTCGGTGGCCGATTGCACGTCCAGCGGAATATCCAACCACACCGGGCCGGGCCGCCCTGTGGTGGCTAGCAGCCAGGCTTGCGGCAAGGCCGTTTCGATATCTTTCGGCTGGCGAATCAGGATGGCTTGTTTGCAGATGGCCGCAGCCATGGCCACGGTCGGGCCTTCTTGGTCACCGAGTTGGCGCAAGTGCGGCAGGTCTTGAAACGACAGGCAGGTTTCGCGCTTGACTTGGCCGGAGATTACCAGCATTGGAATGGAGTCGGTGAAGGCCCCAAACACGCCGTTAAAGGCATTGATGGCACCCGGCCCGGTGGTGAGCATAACGACAGCAGGCTTACCCGAGATGCGGGCATAACCCTCCGCCGCCATGGCGCAGGCCTGTTCATGGTGCATAAAAGTACAGCGCAGCTGGTCATGTCCCCCAATCGCTTGATTGAGAAACATGGCCCCCCCTCCGGTGACGCTAAATACTTGTTCGACACCTTGCCGTACCAGCCAGTCGGCAATTTGTTCAGATACGCGCTTCACTTACAGACCACGCTTCAAAATAAATTCTTTCAACCCCAGGTTTTGACTGTAAGGGCCACTCATGTGATCGATGGTCAGGGGTTGATTGGCTTTAATATCTTGGAGCAACTGTTCGCCATTCATCACTTCACGGCACGACAGTTGGCCTTTGCGCAAGGGGATGGCGAGGTAGAAATCACGCTCAAAGCTTTCTTTGGTGAACACATAACCTTCGGCAATGTCACGCTTGGCGTAGGCACCGCGCACCAGCGCGTCCAGATACTCGACTTCTTTCTTGGAGATAATGCGTTTGGAGCGACTGCGACCACCACACATTTCGGCCGCTTTGTGGAAACCTTTGAACCACGCATCGCAGTGTTCCGGCAGTGAGCAATAGGACGAGACGGCAACGCCTTCGTAGTCAATGTCGATGTGGCGCTCCCAACTGCGCGCGCCCTTGCCGTAGGAGATAAGCATCGACGAGTGCCAATCGTGGTATTCGTGGGTCGATAACCCCACCACGTGATCCGGATAGCGCGATTTCAGGTAGTCGATTTGGTCGAGTTCAAGCTCGCCATCTTCAGAAGGGTAGAGCGACACACAGTGGTTAATGGCCAGGGGAATGTCGCGTTTTTCGTAAAAGCTCACCAGATCGTCCAGATCTTTTTCAGATGCGCCACCGGTCGAAACAATGGTGGGGCGTCGGGTCGAGGCAATTTTCTCAATCAAGACCCAATCGTTCATGTCGGAGCTGGCGATTTTAATGATGGGCATGTCAAATTCGATGCACAGGTCAACCGAGGCTTCATCGAATGGCGTTGCCATGGGGATGCAACTCAGATTACGAATCTCTTCCACCAAGCGGGCGAAGTCGGCTTTGGTCAGCTTGGTGTCTTCGGTTTTTTTGATGTAACGCAGTTCACTGCTGCCCTTAAATTCGGGGTGGATAAATTCGTCCACATCGCGAAACTGTAGCTTGATCGCCGCTTTGACGTTGTTGTAGCGCACGACAGCCGCATGATCACGAATAATTTTCAGACCCCGGGCCACCTTACCCCAGTGATTGTTGGCCATTTCGAGGACAAACAAGTTCTCAAACAAATCGCGGTCACGTTGTGTGATAAAGCCCATCAAATCTCTCCCGTTAATCAAATAAATTAGCAAAAAAATTAGAAAAAATTAAGGTCAGGTCAGGCATCTATCCTGTGCATGGCGAACCGCACCATCTTATAATATGCATCACCCGGTTGCGCAAAAACCCAACGCTTTGACGCATCGGACCTTGGCGCAAGTCATGAAAGCGCTGCAAAAAAACAACACCCACTTATTCACCATGCATGTCATCATCGCTTTTTTTATCGGCCCCGCCATGAACCCGTATGATAAGTGAGGTGGTGCAGTCAATTTAAAACAAATGTCGTAACACCCTACTCAAATCAAATATGACGTTTCTTATAGCACACGTCACGTCCGGGCATTTAACCAAAACCAAGTGTGATACTACACCAGGGCAGGCAGATAGAAGCGCAAAGATGAGGCCAATTAGCTGGTCTATTCTCCTGTTCGCACATTATTGCGCTATATTATGATTGTTCTGCAACCGTACCGACACCAATCCCTGCGATGAAAGCATAACCATGACCAAACCAGCGACTGCCATGTCACCGCCACCGGAAGCGCCCGTGCCTTCGCTGCTCGAATTAACCGAGCAAGCTTATACGCAGGCCGCGCAAGGAACGCTGTCTGTGGTGGATCTGATCAATGCAACCCAGCGCTTAAGCGATGCCAATCATTTAGATATCGCCATTAAACTCTATAAAATTTGGCTGGAAAACAGCAATTCGCCCATTGCCTACGCAGTGCAGTTTAATTTGGGCGTGCTGCTTGCCAACAGCAACGATGATGCCGGGGCCGAACAGGCCTACCGCGCCGCGCTGGCACAAAACCCAACCTTTATTGAAGCCTCCCTCAATTTGGGCACGCTGCTCGAACGGCGGCAACGCCCGGAAGAAGCGCTGGCAACCTGGCGCGCCATTCTCACTTTCGCCAACCTAAAATCACCAAAAAATCAAGCCTTACCTAACCAGCCTTTACATATACAGGCGCTCAACAACCTGGGCCGCTTGCTGGAACTGCGCAATGAGCTGCCCGAGGCCGAAGCCATGCTGACACGCAGCCTGAAGCTGGCCCCCGGCCAAAAGAATGTGATCACCCACTGGGTGCATTTGCGCCAAAAACAATGTGCCTGGCCCGTGTTTAGCCCGTCGCTGCGCATTGCGCAGGATGACATGATGCGTGCCACCTCGGTGCTGGCAATGCTGAGCGTCTCGGATGACCCGGCGGTGCAGCTTGCCACGGCGCGCGCCTGGGTTGAAGAGAAAGTGCTGCGCGATGCGCGCCCGATGTCACGGCGGCAGTCGTATGGCCACCAACGGCTACGCATTGGGTATTTGTCGTCGGATTTTTGCGCCCATGCGGTGTCGATCCTGACTGCCGAGCTGTATGGCTTGCACGACCGTGCCCAAGTCGAAGTGTTTGGCTTTTGCTGGAGCCAAGAAGACGGCTCAGGGCTGCGCGCACGGGTGATTGCCGGCATGGATCACCACATCAGCATCGCCAGCATCAGCGACCAGGAAGCGGCACGCTTGATTCGTCTGCACGAAATCGACATATTAATCGATCTGCAGGGGCTGACGCTGGGTGCGCGCCACGACATCTTGTCCTGGCGACCTGCACCGGTGCAAATAAGCTGGCTCGGCTTTCCCGGCACCACGGCGCTGCCCGAGATTGATTATGTGATTGCAGACCACTTCGTCCTGCCGCCCGAACTGGAACCCTACTTCACCGAGAAGCCGCTGCGCATGCCGCAAGTGTTTCAGATCAACGACCGCCAGCGCGAAATCGGGCCGCGCCCGAGTCGGCAAAGCTGCGGCCTGCCGGAAGAGGCTTTCGTGTTCTGCTGCTTCAATGGCAACTTCAAGTTCACGCCCGAGCTGTTTGACGCCTGGATGCGCATCCTCAAGCGAGTGCCGGGTAGCGTCTTGTGGCTGGTGGTCGACAGTGCCACGGCACGGGAGAATCTTTCCCAACGCGCTGAAAAAAATGGCATTGCACGCAGCCGCTTGCACTTTGCCGGGCGCGTCCCGCCCGCCGACTACCTGGCCCGTTTTCAGGTGGCCGACCTGTTTCTCGATACCTTTCCGTTCGGTGCCGGCACCACCGCCAGTGACGCCCTGTGGGCCGGCTTGCCGCTGTTGACTCTGGTTGGCCGCTGCTTCGCCTCACGCATGGCTGGCAGCCTGTTGCAAGCCGTCGATTTGCCAGAACTGATCACGTATAGCCTGGACGAATATGAAGCCCGTGCCATTGCGCTGGCGCTGGAGCATCCGCTGATCGACGCACTGAAAACCCGACTCAATGCCGGGCGACTGAGCTGCGCGCTGTTTGACAGCCCGCGTTTTGTGCGCGAACTCGAAACCTTGTACCGCAAGCTGATCGACGACTTGCCCGTTGCGCAAGCCAAAGAGATGCCCAGCGCGGCCACGCTCGGCTATATTGAAGCGCCCAATGCGGCGGCCAACCTCGACCTGCCTGCCAACCTCAGCGGCAACCTCAGCGACCGCCGCTACGTGGTGGTGGCCCCGCCCTACCAACATAATTCGGCGGGCATCCGGGTGCTCTATGATTTGCAAAAATGGCTGGTACGCGCAGGGCTGGACGCCATCGTCTGCACCTGGTTTCAAGGCTATCCGGTGGAGCAATTCGCCGATGATATCGTGATTTATCCCGAAGTGGCACCGGGCAATATCCTGGGTGCCAAGCGCGTGATTCGTTATCTCTTGAACGTGCCCGGCAAACTCGGCCACGGCTTGAAAACCTACGACAAAAACGAAATCATGGTCGCCTACAACGAGGGTTTGGCACCCTATGCCAACGGCATGATGTTGCAAGTGCCTGCCACGGAACCATTTTTCAACGCCACTGGCGCAATCAAAACCTGTAATGCCATGTATGTTGGCAAGGGCCAAAATTGGGGATTGCACCCGGCCGACTGTATCGAAATCACCAAGACCTGGCCCGCCACGCGACGCGACGTAGCCCAGTTTTTGCGCTCCGTCAAAACCCTGTATATGTACGATAATTTCAGCATTATCGGGCACGAGGCCGAGCTATGCGGCTGCGCAGTCAAGCTCGTGGCGCAAGATGGCACATTGAGCGATTATCCCAAATGCTTTTTCCCTACCCTTGATCAGTTCAAGCAACAGTTGCACGAATTTATTGAAATGACCCGGCGCATGTGAAGCATCATCCACACCAACCACACCATCAATCACCACTTTTGAAAGACTATCATGCCGGACTTGACCGACCTGTCACCGCAATATAAAAAATTCCATCTGGGCTGCGGCACCATTTTTATTAAGGATTACCTCAACGTAGGCTGGTGGCCGCACCTGGAGGAACATGCGCTGTTCGCCAACCCGAATGGGGTCGAAGGCACCGTTTTATACAATACCGATCTGGTCAAGGGCATTCCGGCCAACGAAAACACGCTGGATGTGGTCTACCACTCACATTTGCTGGAACATCTGAGCTACAAGGAGGGCATTGCCTTTGTCGCGGCCTGCTACCGCGTGCTGAAACCGGGCGGCATCATGCGCGTGCTGGTGCCCGACCTGGAACTATGGTGCAAAAATTTTGTTCATGGCAACCAGTTCTTTTTCGATGAATATCTGCGCTGTGGTTTGGGCGACGACAAAGCGCTCTACCCGACCAACGGTGCCATCTTCATGGGCATGTTGCACAATCACGGCCACAAAATGGGCTACGATTTCCCGACCCTGAAACACATCCTCGAACTGGCCGGGTTTCACCGCATCCGCCGCACCATGGTACAAGACAGTGACTTGCCCGATATTGCCACAGTAGAACCCTACTTTCCGGTCAAGGCACTCGAAAGCTTGTGCGTCGAATGCTACAAGCCGGCTTAATTTACCCTCTCATCATTGACCCTCGCGCCACCCATTGAATAAAAAGGCCACGACATGGCAAAGCTTTCGATCATCAGCCACTATTACAACCACCCGCAAATGGTGCAAAACCAGATCGCGTACTGGGAATCCCTGCCCGAGAGCATCCTGTCGCAGGTCGAATTCGTTTTGGTGGACGACTGTTCCGAACAAACCCCGGTGCTTGCGCCCACCAAACTCAACCTCAAGCTATTTCGCATCATTACCGACGTGCCATGGAATCAGGCTGGCGCGCGCAATCTGGGGGCCTTCCACGCCAGCGGCGAATGGGCGCTGTATTTTGACATTGACCAGAAATTTTTCGTCCAGCCGCTGGCTGCCATCCTGTACAACCTTGACCGTCTGGACCCGATGGTAATGTACTACATGCGCATCAAGGATTTGATCGACACCACGGCCAACAAGCCCTTGTCGAACCATCCCAACACCTTCCTGGTCAACCTTGCCAAGTTCAAACAGCATGCGATGTACGACGAGGATTTCGCCGGCCATTACGGCTACGAAGACCTGTACATGCCGCAGGTGTGGGAAAAAAATGGCGGCAAGCGGGTCTTGTTTAACGAGACCGATTTTTTCGAGGACATGGGCTTTGGCACCAATAACCTGAACCGCGACTTGTCGCGCAATCTGGCATTGGCGCACCAGAAAATGGCCGCCGGGATAAAAAATTCGCCCGGCATATTACGTTTTGAATGGGAGAGCATTGACCTTACCCATGGCTACGGTTTGTAATAGGCGCACAATGCCTTTTTACAGTAACAATTACCATTTAGGTCAGGCCAAAGGCGGTGGGGCCTGGGCTTGATAGCCTGTTCCGCTGCCCCGATCAGATGGGGTTGATCGCTAGCCGGGAGCCTGGTCAGGCAAGCTTGACTGAAACACCGCACAGGAGATTGCCATGAATTGGGTTACCCGGATGCGAAAACCACGCTGGCGCGCCGCGCTTGGCAGCCTGCATGCATTCTTGATTTTTGGCGCAATGATGGCGCTTTGCCATGCCCGCTCGCTGGATGAAATCAAGAAAACCAAAGAACTGCGCATTTGCATTGCGCCAATACACCCCGCCTATGCCAGCGTCGCGCCTGCCACCTGCAAGGGGGAATGCAAGTTCACTGGCTCCGTGTTCGAAACCTCATCCGCGTTTGCCCAAAGCCTTGGCATGGGCGTTCAGGCCCGATTTTTCCACGTTGATTGGGATGAACAATTTTTCAACCACAAAGGCAAGACCGAAAGGGACGCGGCTTACACGCCCGCTCTGCTGGCATCGGGAAAATGCGATTTCTACCCCAGCAACGTGACCAAGAACGAATGGCGGCAAAAGAAACTTGATTTCGTTACACTCTTTCCGAGTCGTATGATGGTCATTGCATCCAAATCGATGAAAGCGCAGATCAAGGATGTCACAGATCTGGCAGGAAAAACGGCGGCTATCGAAAAAGATACCTCTTATCAAACCTGGTTGCAAACACAAAACCAAACTGTTTGGGCCAGCAATCCGGTCAAATTGGCGATTTTGAGCACGCAAGAAAGTTTTGCTGCCATAGAGGCCGGAACGGCCGATTTCACGCTGGCAGATTCCGAGATCGCGATTTGGGCCGCACGCCATCAACTCAAGAACGCAAAACCCGCTTTCCCGCTCGGCCCGACCGATGAATTGGGCTGGGCCTTTCGCAAGCAAGACAAAGACCTTCAAGCCGCTGTCCAGGTCTTTTTCGACCAGCAGCGCAAAAATCCTGGCTCCGAATTTAACCAGATATGGCAACATCATTTCGGGCGCAGCCTGACCGAGTTTATTGCCCTGATGGTGCTGGTCAAATAAATTGTCGTCCTGATTTACCGCTGCCGCAACGCCCCGAATTATGAAACAATTACAGAATCGCGTTTTTCCTGCGAGGGTGTTTTTCACCCAAAACCTGTGTTATTTCACGCTAACCAAACCCCGCCACCTGCGACTAGCCCACATCCCGTTGTAAAAATGCGTATTCCCGCCTTATGTTCGTAAGCGTACAGAAGGGAATGCGCAAAACAAGGATAACGGATGCTTGACGGAAAGTTGCATCAAAAAATTTAATTCAAACTCCCTGTTTTAAATCTTTTTTGTGATCCTGCATGGCTAAATGTGCATGAAAGTCAATGAAATCGATAAAATCAAGTTACAAAAACCACAAAAGCAACAATAAAAATGACGGTAAGCCCGAAATTATTCGGAGCCGCGATCCAAATCACTGGAGCATCAAATGAAAAATATGCAACGCTACGCGAAACCACTTTGGTGGTTTTCAGCATTAATAATGACTGCACTGATGGCCGGCTGCGGCGGCGGTGACCAGGGACGGGGCGCAATTTTAGGCTTGCCCGCAGCAGATCTGGTGACGGTCGCAGTCACGCCCGCAACGACCACCATTCCAAGCAATGGCATGCAACAATTCGTGGCAACAGCGACTTATTCCGACGGCACGTCGAGAAATGTGACCGCCTTATCGGTCTGGGCATCCGCCACGGCCACGGTTGCCACTGTCAATAGTAGCACTGGCGTGGCTGCTGGCGTGAGCGCAGGCACATCGGCCATCAGCGCCGGTTTTGGTGGCAAGACCGGTTCGGCGACCCTGACCGTCACCAACGGAACACTGTTGTCCATCGCAGTGACACCGGTTAATCCATCGGTTGCCATCGGCGGCATGCAGCAGTTGATTGCGATGGGAACCTATTCCAACGGCACGACCAGCAACATTAGCGCGATTTCAACCTGGACATCAGCCACACCTGCTGTTGCCACCATCACCGCAGGCGCGCTTGCCACCGGGGTAACGGCCGGAACTTCAGTCATTACCGCGTCCTTGGGCAGCATCAGCGGCAACACAACGCTGACAGTCACGCCAGCGACCTTGTTATCGATTGCCATCACACCGATTAATCCACGCTTGCAAATTGCTGGCACGCAACAATTGACCGTCACGGCGACGTATTCAGACACCTCGACCGCGAATGTCACCGCCATGACCACCTATACCTCAGCCACCCCGGCAGCCGTTACCGTCAACGCTACAACCGGTTTGACAACGGGCATCGCCGCTGGCTCTTCGTTAATTACTGGCACATTCAGCGGCAAAACCGCGACCACCACCGTTACTGTCAACGCGGCCGCATTATCGTCCATCGCCGTCACACCGGCAACTGCCACAGTGGCAATCTCTGGCACACAAGCTTTTGTTGCAACCGGTAGCTACACGGATGGCACCACGGCTGTCATCACCAATTCGGTCACATGGTCGTCTGGCACCATTGCGGTGGCAACCGTTTTGCCAACCGGCATTGCCACTGGCTTGACCAGCGGCACTTCAATCATCACCGCAACCTCGGGTATCAATACCGGCAGCGCGACCTTGACCGTGTCGTCCGCCTTGACCTTAAGTTCAATTACTGTCACACCGCTCAATCCGAGCTCTTTGGTTGGTTCAAGCCGGCAATTTACGGCAACGGGTACTTACTCCGATGCTTCGACTGCCGACATCACCAATGCGGTCGTCTGGTCGTCAAGTTTGACCAGTGTGGCGACAATCCTGCCAAGCGGCAACGCAACGGCCATCGCGGCTGGCGTGACCAATAT
>JBKJLF010000678.1:0-3832 GCA_046597185.1 Burkholderiaceae bacterium
CCTTCATCAATCAAAAACGGGGGCTTTTCTTGGGTCATAGAATGTTAAACATGCAGTAAAGAAATAAACAAAAGGAATAATTGTTTCAGAAAAAAGATCGGCAAGTATAACAAAGTCCGTGTGGTATGCGCAGCAACGTCTTACAATTTGTTACTTATTAAGTTCCATGTCAAATGATCAAAAAGGGTTTGCAATAGCGCGCCACAAATTTAGCGAATGTGCATGGTAGGCAAGCCACGGGCATCATAATCGTTACACCAGTGGTTATCATTGGGCAGGGTGGTAATGCTGGGTAAGCCGGGGTGGCCGTGGCTTGATTTCCAATATCGGATTAAGTTGAGGTGTAACAACATCATCGATCTGATGGACCGCCTGATTATGGTAGCGTGGGCACCACGTGGCCACGCTACCCGGCTTATGGCGATGAAAAATTACTTCGGAATCGCCCCTTCCACGCCTTTGACGTAGAAAGTCATACCCTTCAAGTCTTTATCTTCCATGCTCTTACCCGCAGCCACCACTTCTTTACCAGCCTGATCAGCAAATGGCCCCTGGAAGGGATGCAATTTACCGCCTTTCATGGCCGCCAGCTTATCGGCCACCAGGGCTTTAACGTCGGCTGGCAAATCGTCCGGCATCGATACCAGATTAATCGCGCCTTCGTTCACACCCCACCAGGTTTGCCCGGCTTGCCATTTGCCTTGCAACACATCGCTAATGACTTTGGTGTAATACGGTGCCCAATTAATGGCGGCCGAACCCAAATGCGCTTTCGGGCCATTTTTCGACATATCCGAATCCCAACCAAAGGCTTTCACGCCTTTTTCCTGTGCCGCTTGCAAGGTGGCGGGGGAATCGGTATTTTGGATCAAGACATCCACGCCCTGATCGATCAAGGCCAGCGCGGCTTCACGCTCTTTGCCTGGATCAAACCATTTATTCACCCACACCGCGCGGGTAGTCACTTTGGGGTTGGAGGATAGCGCACCCAGGGTAAAGGCGTTAATATTACGGATCACTTCAGGAATTGGGATCGACGCCACCACACCCAGTTTATTGCTCTTGGTCATTTTACCGGCAATCACGCCGGCCAAATACGCGCCCTCATAGGTGCGCGAATCGTAGAATGCCATATTGGGCGCGTTTTTATAGCCGGTGGCATGTTCAAATTTCACGTCCGGGAAACTTTTGGCGACTTTTAACATCGGCTCCATATAGCCAAAGGTAGTACCAAAAATCACTTTATTGCCCTGACTGGCCAAATCACGGAATACGCGCTCGGCATCAGCCCCTTCGGGTACGTTTTCAACGATGGTGGTTTTCACCTTGGCACCGAATTTTTCATCCACCGCCGTGCGGCCCTGATTATGCGCAAACGTCCAGCCCGCGTCGCCGACCGGGCCAACGTAGACAAAGGCAACCTTCAATGGCTCACCGCTGGCCGATTCGGCTGGCTTGGGCGCATCTTTGGGGGTACAGCCAAATAAACCCAGGGCCAGCAAAAGCACTGACAAGGGTTTGCTCATTTTAGCTAAGGGAAAAGCAATTTGCATGATCACATCCTTTCAAAAACCGTTTAAAAAATCGATTAAAAATCCTGCCCGAAACATCCTGACCATCCTGTGCGCATTAAGGCGCAGGCACACCCGTGCGCCACTGCGCCCAATTGCTCACCATATCGCTGATGACCAAACCACCTACCTGATACAAATTCTGCGTCGAAATCACAAAACCACCGCCATCGGATTTGAGCGAATCATAAGCCTTTTGGCCGGCGTGGGGCCGATCAAAATTAATCCCGGTACGCAATACCGCCAGGCGCTTCAAATCGACTTTGCCTGCCTGCGCCGCCCTTTGCAAGGCGTTATAGGTGGCGTTATCTTCTTGCTGGGTGGTGCAATAAGTGGCTTTGCCATCGGTCAGCAAACGCGTCCAGTCGCGCGCATGTTGGCCTAAAATATGGCCATGCCACCAGGTATCACCGCCCAGCGTATCGCACTGGATTACCGAGGGCAGCGCGCGTGCGGCTTTTTCTTTGTAAAGCTTGCGATAGGCTGCAGCCTTGGGGCTGTCTTGCAGTTTGGCGTTTTTAGTCAGGGCCAGCACTTTTTGCAGCAGCGCTTCATCCAACTGCGCCACTTCGGTACGGTAATCCAGCTTGGGCTTGACGCCGGGACCTTTGGTAAAAATACCAAAATAGCCGCTTTTCCAGCCCTTGGGCATTTCACGCGGATCAATTTCATGCGCGATGCCCACATCCACCAAATAGCGCGACCAGGTGGCCGAGCCAATGGTGCCCTGAGCCGGGTCGATACCCGCCACCCCGGCAATGAGGAAATAACTTTGGCGTAAATCGAACTGCGGGTCGAGCGTGAGCGCCATCACCGAAGCCGCCACATTGGCATGGCCCATGCCCGCCTGCAACAGGCACACGTCATCGGTGTTGCACAGCAGACGAGGCTCAAATTCCGCTTCTTTCGAGCCTTGCGCCAAACCCGGCACTTGCATCACCTGAATAAGGGCCAAAGGTTTGATGAAGGGGTCGGCTTCCGGGCCAAACATGGCGATGATGACGGCCTTGATCGGGCGCGCTGCAATGCTGGCCCCGCTGCTACCGGCCATGCTGGCGCTACTGCTCAAAACACAGGCTGCGCCCAGTGCAGCGATGAAAAATTGACGCATGATTTATCCTTTCGTGGCATCGGTGACTTTAGCCCCGGCTTTGGCTGCGGATTTGGCTGCGGATTTGACTGCGGGTTTGCCAGCATTCTTTGCTTGCTGGTGCCATGCATCCAAAAACGCCAGCGTCACCGCAGCTTCATTGGTTTCTGCCAGGCCACTGCCAAAAAACGCGCCGACTTCTTTAAAATCATGCCCACCCGCCAAATCAGAAACGCTACGAAACGCCAGATACGGCACCTTGTTGGCATAGGCCACATGCGCCAGAGCGGCGGTTTCCATATCCACCACTTCGGCTTGCAGCGTATCGTACAAATACATGCGATATTGGGCATTGGCCAAAAACGCCGTGCCCGACACAGCGCGGCCACCGACCTTGATTTTGGGTTGATTCGAAACGCATAACTGCGCATCTTTGGCGCTACACTTCAAGAGCGCGGGTTGAATGCCGCGCGCCACGGCCAGCATCTTGGCATCGGCTTCATAATCAAAACGGTATTCCCCCTTGGGCGCATTATCGCTGTGCATGACAAAGTTATCGCGCAAAAACAGGCTGCCGTTATCTTTGCCATCCGCACCATGCAGCTTGAAGTCAGACAGCGGCTTACCGCCTTTTGTTGCCAATTGCAAACCCAAGCAGGTCACATCGGCTGGCTTGCCGCACGGTGCTGGCACGCTGCCATCGCCATTCCAATACACTTCCATCGGCATAACCCACCGCTCGGGCACCATCACATCGCCCACATTATTGGCCGGGTTCACGCCACCCGCAATGCCACTCATGATCAGGCGCTCAATCCGAAAATGATTCAGCATCAGTTGGGTATTCATGGTGGCATTGATCATGCTGACGCCGCTTAACACAATCACCACCGGGTTACCGCGCAACACGCCAGTGGTATAGCGGTTGCCGTTAATCAGCCATACTTTGCGCTGCTGCGTTTGCGCCAGCAAAATATCGGCCTCTGCACCAAAAGCGGACACAATGCCCATGCGCGGGGTGCATTCCGACAAACATGGTGCACGCGAAGCGGCCAGTGCCGGGCTTGCCGCCAAGGTACTCAATGCACCCAATGTGCCCAATGCGCCCAATCCCGATAACAACACAGCACTCAAGCGCCGAATCAATGAACAAGTCATTCCATTTCCTTAA
>JBKJLF010000897.1:0-12057 GCA_046597185.1 Burkholderiaceae bacterium
ACTCAGCGCCCACGCCTCGGCAGGCGTCACGGTTGCGCCGCCTGCCAGACTGCCCGAGATGAAATAGCCACTGGCGCCACTGGCTTTCTCTTGGGCGCGCCAGACTGAGCCTTGCCATGCGCTGACACTCAAGCGGCTGGCTGGCACATCCACCCGGTAGCCCAAGCGCACCAAATTGCGAATATTGTCTTTGACTGCTGGCCTATGGTCGGTGCCATCAATACTACCGACATTACCGCTATTGAGACTCAACAGCGCAAGCCCCTGTTGTTTGGCTAGCGCTAAGCCCTTGTCTGCCGAAATCGCTTCAACACTAAACTGGCGCTGAAACAGCACGGCTTCTAGCGATGAGCCATGCAAGGCCGACAGCGCGATAAAGTCGCTGGCATTGGCCCCCACCGCTTCCAGCGGATGGCTGGCGGCATCTAACGTCACGCCCTTCCACACCAGCGTTTGCGGGGTTGCCTCGTCAAGGTAGAGCACATCCATTTGATTGGCAACCAACAACACCGCCGGTACTGGCCGCAACAGCTTAACACCAGTGAGCGCCGCCAGTTGCGCTTCGCCCTCGCTCCATGCTTGATGATAGGCCAGGGCAATGCCATCGAGCAAACGCGCAGCTTGGCTTTCATTGTCGCCGGCTTCACGCACTGCGGGTCGGGTGGCACTGCTGCCAGCAATGCCCAGCGCCTGATAGGTGCCCGCCATCACGGTTTGCGTTATCCGCTGGCTGCCAAACGGCCCTTGGATGACGATCTCCACCATCAAATCGCTGCCAGCGTCAATTCCACTACTGCCAATGGCACGCACCTTGCCGCCTAAGTTCAACTGTGGCCGCAATTTGATCAGATACAAAGGCACGACATCAAGCCCGCCAAAGGCCAAGGTCAAGCGGTGGTCTTCCAACGAGGCAGGCAAATAAGAGAGCGTAAAGCGTTGATTGCTGATCTCGTGCAAGGGCAAATTGACATCCAGAATCGCATCGGCATTGCCTGCATTGCCTGCACTACGCATCACGATGTGGGCCTGCACCAGATCGCTTGGGGCCAACTGCGCATCTTCTCGGGTCACGGCCAGCACCGAATAGGGCAGGGAATTGGGCAACAGATCCAGATTTAACGGATTGATTTGTTGCCGCCCGAGTTGTGCCGCATAATCGACCGCGCCGCCATCCCGCGCTTGCAGGAAATCTTGCACCCGCTTGCCGACAAATTGCGCAAAGGGTTGGCTTTGCGCTTGCGCCAGATAGTCGTTTTGCAATGCGGCGGCACTGCCCGCCTCGGCCAAATCGGCCAACGCCACCTTGGCTGGCGTCCAGGCATTGTCCTTGAACCATGGGTCGAGCGGAATCCAGGACTTGCCCGATGCATCGACCACCGCGCCACGATAATTGGTGTAGGGCACGTGGGCGCTGATCCAAGTATGTTGCATTTGTACACTGCTTACGCGGCCACCTTGCGTGACTGGCTGAAAGGCGATGCCCGCTTTGGTTAAGGCGGCGGGTACTTGGCTACGATCAGTCAAACCAAGATCGTTAGCGAGTTTTTCGAGCGGCAATTCCACCACGCCATGCACATAGCGCCCTGGTACACCCGTGGCACGCAGTAAGGCCAATAACAAACTGGCTTGATCGACATCATTGCCTGCGCCACTACGCAAAGTACCTAATGCACCCTTGACCGAGCCGGCATACCATTCGCTGCGGTGGCTGTTGCGCACAAATTCGTAGATGCGCAAATAGTCATTGTCCAAGGCTTTGGCTTTTTGCAAAATTTCATCATTCAGTGGCGCTTCGGGGGCTTGCGCGGTATCGGCGGGGACCACCGCTGTCTCGGCTGCATCGGCATAACTCGGCACAATCTGGGGGGTGATTTGCACCTTGCGGGTCGCCAAATTTAAGCTGCCCACGGGCAAATTGACGGCATGCAAAATCGCTTCATGCGGGCTGCGCGCTGCGCTCTGGTTCAACCATACCAGCGCCTCACTGCTCGCGGCCTGCAAGCTCATCGGCTTGGTGTTGGCGCTGCTTAGCTTGGTGTTGGCTGAGTTAGTGCTGGCTAACTTGGTGCTGGCTAACTTAGTGCTGCCCGATTTATTGGCTTTGGACGCTTGCTTAGTTTCCTGATTTTTGATCTCGGTTTTGGCTTCGTCACTCATCAAAAAGGGTTCCAGCAATTGCTGGATGCGTTGCGCACGCGCTTGCATGCCAGCTACCACTTGCTGATGGCGTGCCAGATAGGCGCTACTGGCATTGCTTTTTTGCAGAATTTTAGTCACGCCCTGTTGCCGCCTCTCCAGCAACAGCAACGCTGCCTGCCACTGCTGGTAGCTGCTGATGCTCGGTTGCAGCGCTAGCGCATCCGGCGCAACCTGCTTTTGCAATGCGCGTAATACCTGCGCCAGTGTACTTTCCGCCTCGCGCAATTGACGTAGTTCAATGGTGCGATCCAGCGCCGGGCTGGTGCTGGCGGCATCGCTGTCACGGTACTGTTTAATCAACGCGGTGGCGTCGCGTCCGGCAACCAGCTCTTGTAAAATCGCTTGCGCAGGGTCAGTTTTGCTTTGCGCCATTGCCATTTGGCCGCATCCCAATAGGATGGCGGCAAGCAGCATCACACTTCGTTTCAGACAACGATTCATACGGTTATTCCGATCATTCATCACTGGTTTGGCTATTGCCTTGTTAATTAATTTCATACTTCATTTCTCTTGATGATTTTCAATGATTTTTCAATGATTTTTCAATGATTTTTCATTGCTAAGTCGTTTCTGATCAATCAGCGACCATCCGCCGCTCTAGCGTGCGCACCAAGCGCGCCACTGCCCGCTGCGCGCCGCTCAAATCCACCCCGCTGATGCGATCAAGCCTGCTTTGCGCCATGATCAGCTCGCGTAGCGCTTGGGCGTTGCTGCCCACTGCGCTGGAGCGTTCCGCACGCTCAATCCAGCGCAAGGCGTCGGCTTGATTCGCCATATTGTCGCCATTGAGCGTCAAGTCGCCAATTGCATTTTTAGCGTCAAGAAGCATGCTCGCCAAACCAGCCACCTGCACGGGTATTTTGTCGGTACTATACAGCGACTCTTTGCCATCGCTCACGATTTTAACGCTGTAGAGAAGGTCATAATTGCCTGCTGCGCCGGGTAACTTCAGTCGCAAATTAAGATCGCGCTCGGCACCCGATGCCAACGGCAGTTGCCAGGTGGCGATGCTGCCGCCAGGCAAGGTCTGGATTTGCGCCGCCGGATCACTCGCCAAGGCAGTGAAGCCGACTGGCAATGCGGCGCTGACGATCAATACGGTATCAGCCCCTGGGTTGCGCAAATGGGCCTTGCGTGTGACGATATCGCCCGCAATCAGCGGCAAATCGGCATCGGCAGCCGCCGCTTGCAGCCAGTTGAAGCTATTGCGCCCGACTTCACTCCAGCGTGGATTACTGGACTGCGCGGTGACGGTATTGACCCAGTCGAAAGCAAAGAACAAAGTTCGCCCTGCACCATACAAACTGCTGGCAATGCCCGATGGCTTGGCCGCAGCGCTGGCGTCAGCATAGCAGGCCAACACCGTGGTCACGGGGGGCGTAACAACCTGAAGCGGCTTACCACAGTCGCTATCTTTGTCGGCATCGAGGGTGTAACCGGTATCCTGGAACTGTGCTTGCGCCCTGCCGCCACTTAACACATCAACCGCCAACACGTCGCCCAACACGTCGAAGTTACCCGCCGGATACAAATCACCCAGCGTCGTCATGATCGGGGTTTTCCCCGCCGCGAACTGCCCACGGTATTGGATGTTGAGCAGTTCACTGAGCGCCTTGTCGGTATCACGCACGTCATGCAGGCCATCGGCGAGCAAGGTTTCGCCTAGTCGCAGGCCAACTTTCAGCTCCGATTGCAGCGGCTGCTGTAGTTTCGTGCCGCCGCCACTGAGCCAATAACCGCTGTAGCCGCCGCGCTTGAGTTCGCGCGCAAAATCAGTCTCGTTGCTGACGACGCGGTTAGCGACACCGAACGAGGTCAACATACGCCCAACCGCTGCCGCGCGCTCACTGTCGCACTGGGCAAGTTGCGCCGGATCATCGAACTCCAGCGCCTGGATGCCGCATCGGCCCAAATTGGCCGCTACTTTGCGCTTGCATTGCGCTAGCACCAATAGCCGTTGTGGGGTGGCGGCAGCAAAGCTGATGTCTAGCTTAGGATTAGCTGCAACGGCGCTAAATTGAACGCCTTCCAACACGGCGGATTGGTCGCCAACGCTCACTTCCAGGCTAACGACATAGCGGCTGCCGGCTGGCCCAATGACTTTCCAACGCCGCTCCGATTCCCATAAAGCCTCGATCGCCAAGTCGTCGATGGTATCGGTATTTTGATACACCACGAGATTGCTTGCGGCATCGGTCACCGTCAATTTGACTTTCATTGCCTGCATGGCTGCGTTGCTGGCATTGAACACTTTTTGGTAAAACACCTGCTCAGCACCGACCGCCATTTCATTCGATGCCACGCCGACCCCACCCGACACATTGAGTACCACTGGCGTCAAGGTAAAGTTGAGCGTGAGCGCCGAATTGTTGCCGACTTCATCGCTGGCTTTGATCACCAGTTGATGTGGGCCAGACTGAGAAACGCTCTGTTTTGAGACAAACGGCACGCCGTCGAGCAAGATGCTACTGCTGACAATTCTGTGGGCATCGGTGATGCTGATCACGGGTGTGACTGGGGCGGAATAGTTGCCGTTGTTGACGACACCACTGACCTTGATGCCAGGTGGGGTATTGTCGATGACAAAATCCAGCGTGACCGGTTCCGAGGTATTGTTAAAGGCATCGGTGGCACGCGCCAACACGGTGTGTACGCCATCGGCAAGGCCGAGCAACTTCACGTTGTACAAACCATTTGCCAGACTCTGTAAGGTCATCGGTTTCCACGCCGCGCCATCGATCATGGCTTCGACGCTAGTGACACGGGACTCCAGATCAATTGCCTTGACCACAACCGCCGTCTCCGCGCCCCCCAAGAGCGCCATGGGCGAGGGCGAGATGAACTTGACCACTGGCGGCGCACGGTCAATGACCCGCAGGGTGGCGCGTTGCAAGATAACGGTTTTGCCCAAGAGTTCTACCGACAACACGGCCTGTAATGGTTTCAACGGCCAGTTGTTGAGGTCAAACGCGGCTTGCGCATCGGCCTTGCCGCCCACGGGCAGGTCGGCGCTACTGCGCACGCTTGCAATCACGGCTTGGTTATCAGGATCGATGATGTTAACCATGACGGGCAATGCGATCATTTCAACATTGCCAGTGTTCTGCAAGCTATAGCTGGCGCTTAAACGATCACCATTTGCCAGCGTCGCGCCAGATAAGCGCAGGCTGCCCGACAATTGCGCCACGTTATCGATCACCACCTCGAAACTAGTGTCGGCCTGTGCCAATGTCTGCGCGCCGAGGTTGACGCGCAGTGTCACGAGGTAGGCACCCGGCGCACGGTTGGCGAGATGCCACAGCGCGCTGACCCTAGCCAACGCGCCCGGCAACAGCGTGTCTAGCGCTTGCGACGACTCGAACACGGTCTCGCCATTGCCGTTGACGATTTGAATCAATGCAACCGCATCGGTCAAGCTGGCGTTGGCGCTGATTAGCTCGGCTGTGCCAGCGAGGCTGACATCTTGCCCATTTTTATATTGAGGGCGGTCGGCCAGCAGCGTAGCGCGTACTTGGCGCGCTGGGTCGATGGTGAATCCGGCATGGGCATTTTGCACCACATCGCCCTTGCTATCGCGCAATTGAGCGGTTAGGCGATAATCGCCCGCCAGCACCGTGCCAGTATTCCAGTTGGCGGGGTAATCACGGCTTTCACCATATTTAAGGTCAAGCACCGTTACCGCTGGCAATGCTTCTACCAAATAGCCGTCTTGATCCTCGATACGCAATGCCACACTGCCAGAAAACTGCGGCCCAGCATTGTTGATACGAATCGTGCCATGCAGCGGCGCATTGGCGGCATAGTGTTGCGCATCCAGGCTAACCGCGAGGGTTGGCAAGGCGCGGGTAGCGACCTCGATGGTGCGCACGCCGACGTTATTGCTTTCGTTGGATTCCAGTACCACGGCGCTTGCATCCAGCGCCAACGCAATCACGTATTGCCCAGCCACGCTTGGGCTCCAGTCTAATGTCACTGTGGTCGATTCGCCACCCGCCAAGCTAGCTATCGTGCTGCTGTTTAAGGTGGTGATTTGGCCTTGCGGATCGCGCGCAGTCACCCCCACGTCAAAATTACGCGCAACAGAAGTGCCGATATTGCGAATCGACAGGGTCATGCGCGCAGTTTCACCCACTAAAGGCGCGCTAGGCAGTAACACAATATCCGCTTGGCTGGCGGCCAAATCTGGTTGCACTGGGGCAATCAAACTCACTTCAATCGGGGCCGAATTGGGGCTTCGCTGTTGCACCGCATTGGTGGCCCACGCAGCAAACTGGTTTCTACCCACATGCAACCGCTGCTGCGCAAAGCGGAATGTCCCCGGCGGGCTCACTCGCGTTAGCTGATGGGTGTTGGACTGATACACGACATAGCCACTTGGTGTAGTCTTTATGCGATCAATATTGCCGCTAGCCAGCGACTGGATTAACGTACCGTCATGGGTGCGCCAAACCAAACTATTGTTTTCGTAATTCACCCAACGGTCGTCTAGCCCCAGCCATGATGGCGACGGCGGATCAGTATACCCAGTGCTTAGGGTGTGCCGAGTATCCGTGCCTAATGTCAGTTCCTCAATTCGATAGGTGCCAGATCCATCATCGAAATCGTAAATCAGGCGTGTGCTGTCTTGCGACCATGATGGCCGCAAGTACGAGCGACTATCATCGGGATCGCTGTATATGAGTTCGCCGTTACTAACCCGCAGCACCTCTACATATGAACTTCTTTGATAATTATATTGTTGGACTGCGCCTAAATACTGCCCGTCCGGCGACCAAGCCAAATAACCAGTATAACCAGCAGATTCATCAAACTCCCCGCTCTCTAACAAGCGCGCATCCCCACCCGTGAGGTTGACTAGCCATAATCCACGGTGCGAATTGCCATCGGAACCAATTACCGCGATGGTGTTGCCATCCGGCGACCATTCCATCGCATCGAGTCCTAACCGAATCTCACCGACCTTTTGCGTACTGCCAGCGCTATTGTTATAGACATAGAGGGATCGAAAACCCGTATTGGCGTCACGGCGAGAAAAAGCAATCATTTTGCCATCACGCGACCAACGTGCAGCACGCACTTGCTCTGCATTCGGAACAGTTGTTTCATTACCACTACCTACATCGGTAATCGTTAAGCCTGGCCCAACTGAGAGCAAGCTGCGGCCATCGGCACTCAAATCAAAATCTATCCAGCCATTTTTTAGCGCAATCGTATTTGACTGTACGTTGGCAGCAACAACACCTTGCTCTACTACGGCGTCATCATGCAGCAAAGTAATGCCCAATCCTGCCTGCGCATAGCCGACAATGTCAGTCAAAGGGTCATTCACGACCAACGGCCTACCGCTTACGGTTGGCCATACAATAATCGGCGCTAAAGGAATCGGCGCGGCTTGCACGCTGATAACGCGGCTGGCACTATTATTGGTTTCATCAGACTCCAGCACACTGCCAGCAGCATCGGCAATAACATTCACAGTGTAATCCCCGGCTTCAGTTGGCGTCCAATCCACCACGAGTTCTCTACTGCTACCAATGGCCAAACCATTCACGTTTTGACGCGCTAGCGTGCGCAAAGCACCATGCCCATCGGTTACATCAAAGCGCACTTCAAAATCACTCGCAGCACCCGTGCCAAGGTTTTTCACCACAGCGTGCAATTGACTCGCCTGCCCAGCACTGATTGGGGCGGGTGTGACCACAACTGAATTTTGTGGCACCGTCAAGTCGGGCTGCGCGAGGCGTCCAGTATCGTATTCCAAAGGCGTCGCGGGGCTGAACATACCATATTTGTTTTCTGCCATCACGGCAAATTGTTGCACGCCAGCCAAATCATGCAGCGTTAAACTAGTTTCTGCTTGGTAAGGTAAGGCAAACAAACCCAGTTCAAGTAATTTCGGCACGACGCTATGCGCATCGACAATGCGTAGTCGCACTCGATCACTGCGGTACGGTTGTGGCAAACGAACTTCGACCGTGCTGGCTTGGTTGGCACGTACCTGCGCTAGCGTAACCCAGACTTCGCCATCCCATGCGTCAAAATCGTAGTCCTGCACTACGCCTGTGCGGCCCCAATTGATACTAAAGCGTGACAGGGTCTGAGGGGTCGGGTAGCGCAATTGCAACCATTGCATAGTGGATAGTTGCGCCTGGCTTTGGCTTGGCGTCCAACCCGTAGTGAAATCACCATCGAGTACCAATTCCGCGCCAGAATAGGGGAAGCCATTGCCACTGGCGACACTGGAAGCGCTAGCACTGGCCCCTGTCGCTAACAATTCGTCACTGGCACCGTTGCGCAGCACACGGTAGCCTAGAATATCGGCCTCGTTATTAGCGACCCAAGTCAAGCGCACATCACGCGCTTGGGTGACCGCTTGCAAGCCACTCGGTGCACCAGGTGGGTTAGCGCGTCGCACATGAAACAGTGCGGCGCGGCTTTGGTTGCCATCCACATCAGTCTGGATCAAACTGTAACGATTATCACCCAAAGTCAGTGCCAAATCCGCGTGTTCAAAGTGCCCATCGCTGGCGCTATCAAACTCGGTTGTGCTGGTGCCGCCTTGCGCATCGGTGCCGAGCAAGGTCATTTTTCCACTCAATGGCGCTTGGCCTGTTAAAGCAAATGTCGCGCTACTGCTTGGGGTGTAGGGTTGCAACAGTCGTGGCAGATAGATTAACGCGCTAGCTGGCGCACTTGCCAGCCCCTGGTTGCCCGTGCTATCGATGGCACTGACGCGATACACATAACGGCCATCGGCCAAGCCAACGTCAAGGAAACCTGCTGCCTGTGCCAAGGTGGCCGACAAGGTTTGTACTTGGCCGCTGGCATCGACACGTTCTAAGCTATAACTTGCAATATCGGCCTCGGTGCTAGGCTGCCAAGTTAAGGTCACGTCGTTGCCCTTCACTTTCGCTTTTAAAGCGAGCACCAAGTCAGGTGCTTGCTGATCAACATAGCTAACGGTGATTGGCGTGGGTGCAGGATCGACATGGCTCGTTTGATCCGTGGCGATGGCTTGCAACTGATACACGCCAAACGGCAGTGCAGCATTGTCCCAGTTGACTGCATAAGGCAAGCGATCGAGTGCAGCACCAAGGTTAACCCAGTTGCTTGCCCCTTGTGCTTTATATTGAAATTGCACCGTTGCAATATCGGTATCGGGCGAATTTGCCAAGATATAGGTGTTACGTCCAATTTTGCTGTGATCGAGTGGTTTCACAATGGTGGCATGCGGTGGCCGGGTATCGATATCGACTACTGCCGTGTTGGATGGCTCACTCAAATTTTCGGCGCGATCCATCGCTTGCACCACATAGCGATGCCGACCATCGGCGACATTCAAGTCAATATAGTTGGTGGGTACGATCAAATACGGTTTCAGGCTGCCCACCACTGGCCCTTGGGCGTTGGCAATGCGCTCGTCGCGGGACAGGATGTAGCCGATCACATCGGGCGAAGTACTGGCGCTCCAGCTTAAGTTGACCGTGGATTGATTCGGCGTTGCCGTCAATTGCAACGGTGCGTTGGGCGGCGTGTTATCGACGCTAATCGTAACGCTATCGCTAGCGCTGCCGCCAAACAAATCTTCCGCTTCGAGTTTCAGTGTGTGTAGCGAGTTTTCCGGTAGTCCAAAGCTATTCCAATTACCCAGCACATCGCCTTGGACAGGTACAGGCGAACGGCGTAGCAATTGCCAATCGGTCGGGGTGGCACCCGCACCAATGTATAGGCGATATTCTTTAAATTCACTCTTATTGCTGATGGTGGCATTACCCTTGACTTCAATCACACCGCTCACTACTGCCCCATTACTGGGCCGACTAATTTGAGCGCTTGGCGTAGTAAGCGACACGGTGAGGGCGGCTTCGTTAGAGGCTGCACTTTCCCAACCTGCTTTGTCCAGGGCCTTGACTTGGTAGACGTAATTACCACTCGCCAAACCGGTATCGAGGAAACTGGTTTCAAGCAGTGGCACCGTATTTAGCCGCACCCCATTGCGATACAGTGCATAACCAACCAAATCGGTTTCGTTATTGCTGTTCCAATTCAAACGCCCATTTTGCCGACCTTCTAGCTTGGCCGTTAAGCCTATCGGGGTAGTGGGCGGACTAGTATCGATCACCAATTCGCTCAACGCCTCAGAACTATTGCCGGCCTTGTCTAGCACCGTTAGCCGCAGGGTTTGCAGGCCATCGGGCGGGAGTGTTTGCAACTTCAGCAGCACACCATTGTTGACCGCGACACTACCACTACCCAAGGGCGACCAGCGGTTGGCCGTGGCTTTGTTACCGGGTGCAATATCGAGCTTGTATTCTTTAAAATTGAGATCGCTAGCCGTACCGATGATATCTAACGCTTGCCGCACATAACTGCCATTGGTGGGCGTGACAATGATGGCGATGGGCGGCGTATTATCCACCACCACTGCAACTTGCGCTTCACCTGTTTGGGCCGCCAAATCTTCTGCCATTAGCCACAGCGTATAGGCACCATCTGGCACTTGCGAGATATCCCATGCTTTTAATATGGCGGGTAAGGGCAAGCTATTGCCGCTGGCTAGTTCGGCAAACGCAGGCGTGACCGGCCCTTGTCCATAGCGCAACTTGTAGTTAAGCAGATTTTTTTCTTCTATTGCCCCGACGATATTCACCCAACCTTTTTTTGCCGACAGATAACTACCCGCCAGTGGCGTCATCAACGTCACTTTGGGCGGCGTGTTGTCTACTTCAAAAATTTTAGTAAATTCAGTCGCATTGCCCGCTTTGTCTTGCGCTTGCAGTTTGACGCCGTATTTACCGTCCGGCAAACCTTCTAAGTTGGTAATGGTTGCCGCTGTTTGTTCTTGTGTTCCTTCGAGCAATAACGGCCACTGGCGGGTGCCAGGGTCATTCGTAAAGTAAGCTTTAAAGCCAAGCAAATGCGCATCACTGGTTTTTAGGCTAACGGCACCATGGGCAGTAACAAAATCCTTCTTCGGATAATTGAGTTGCAATAGCGGTGGCGTATTATCGATCACCACACTTGCTACCGCTTCTTGCCGATATGCAGCGGACCCTGACGCGGTGGCAGTCAATTTCACCACGAGTGGGCCATCTGCCTCAATTTGGGCGAGATTGTTTTTTCCGTCCCACGGCTTGGTTCCCGCGCCTGCGGCAACGGTTTCATCACGCATCAGCGTTTGTACCAGGGGGCCATCAGCGCTGCCCCGGAAAACCTCTAGCGTCACTTTGGCGCTGCTTAACAAGTTATAGCGAATGGTGGTGTTATCACGCTGACCGTCACCATTGGGCGAAAACAGATCGGGGCTCGCTTCAAGCTGAACAATCAGGTTGGGGCGCGCCACCACTTGTAGCGGCAATAGTTTCTCCGTTTTGTTGCCAGCCAAATCTTGTGCCAGCACGCGTAAAGTCACTGGCCCAAACAAGCCCAGCGTATTCCAATCGACCAAGGTTTGACTGGTTTCACCTGCTGGCGTGGCACTGTCGCCACTAGCCAGTGTTACCCACGCATCGGGGTTGCCTGGGATTTGATATTGCACCACAAATGATTGGAAATGCACATCTCTAACTGCGCCCACCACGGGTACGATTAAGCCCACTTGCGCATTGAGTATGGGCGCACTGATGCTCACATCCGGCGCTGTCGCATCGAGTTCTAGCGCGTGCTCCTGCACCAGCGTATTGCCGCAACCATCGGTATAGGTGACGCGCAATACATACCAACCATCGGCCAAATTAGCGTCGCCATCGGCTTTGCCATCCCATTCAAAATGCGCCTCGCCGGGCTCTAGCACTTGGTTGGCGGCCAAGGTGCGCAGCACATCGCCAGTTGCCACGGCTTTACCGTCACCAGTTGCTT
>JBKJLF010000900.1:0-13706 GCA_046597185.1 Burkholderiaceae bacterium
CGGCAATGTCCATTGACATGCCTCTGTGCTCAGCGATAAATTGGACGGTTTAGGTGTCCGACGCAACCAGACCGGTAAAGCCGCCAATCTCGGCTGCCATATTGGTCAACGTGGCGCGCTCGTCAATGCGCATGAATGAAACCGCCTCACCCTGATATTCAATCACTTGCCCAATCGCATGGCCTTCGCGAATATACGGCAGGCTCAGCAGATGCAGTGCCACATCCTTGGCCGTCACCGCTTGCGGCAGGCGGCCATGCAACACAATGCGACAGGTGGCGGGCACCTTCAGGCGCACATCCCGGCTGATCCAGGCATTGGCAATGTCGGTGGTGCCAACGCCAAAAGCCAAACAGCCCAGGGCACCGCTGTGCGAAGTATGCGAATCGGTGCCGATGATGATTTGGCCTGGCGCGGCATAGCGCTCGCTCATAATCGCATGGCAAATGCCTTCCGAACCCGAGCCATCGGCCAGTTCTCCGTGCAGTTTAATCCCATGCGCCTGGCAAAATGCTTTTTGCACCAGCGGCAGCTTTTCCGCCGCCGTCAGCAAGACCGAGGGCTTTTTATCATCCTGCATGATGCGCCCGAGAAAAGTGAGGTGATCCCGAAACGCCAACACCGATGCCGGATCACGCACCTTGATGTTGTTCCCGAGTGCCTGCTTTAAAAAGTCGGACGCCATCGGCGTCACATATTCGTGGGAAAAACGCCAGTCGGTTTGAATGAATACGCTGTCACCGGGGCGCACACAGGCCACGCCAACCGACCCATCGTGCTGGATCACGGCGCGGGCAATCAGCTTTTCAGCCAGGGTCATGGCTTGCACCGGGTGCGCGGGCACATCGACCTGGACTGCACCTGCCAGGCGCGCCGCATTAAAGGCAAATAAACCGCCATGGCGCACGATTTGCGCGGTCAGCGCATCCAACCCATCGGTGAACTCGGATAAGGGAATCGCTGCACCGGCGCGGATACGCGCAATCAAGCCGAAATCGGTCGATGTGAGCAAACCCAGATTATGGCAATTTTGCTGATAAATGCGTTCAAAGCTCTTGGCAATGACCAGGCGTATGCCGGCACACAGTTCTGCATACGGGCTGGCCTCGCGCGAAGAACCCTTGCCGCGCCGCGTTCCCGAGACGCTAACCGCAAAACCGCCCTTGCGCACGGAGCCGGCAGTGCAAGCAAAGCGCTCACCCGCTTTCAGCCCGAGGTAAGGAAAATCGCCTAATTTTTGATCATAATAGTAGCAAACTTGGGCCGGCGTAATTTCATCGGTGCTAATGTCATCACGCAAGTTACCAGCTTGGGCGAGATCCAGATCGACACCTTGCAATTGCTGATCAAGCAGGTCGGGGTCTTGCGTGAGAAACAGCACGCGCCCGGTAAAGTTGATGGTATCTGGCTTCAAAATGAGACCTCTTCCAGTAAGAAATTATGATTTGATGGCCGGATCACAGGTATGTAACATCTGTTTGATTTCAGCATCGCTCAAAATATGATCGCCCTTTTTGGCATGTTGCAAGATCAGCTCAACATATTCAGGCTTATCTTCGTAGCCATGGGCATTGAGCCAAAAGTGAACATTGCTGTGCCCGGCAATCGGGCCAACTTCAATCTCTTGATGGCGGCCTACCATGGTGGCGGGCACGCCCGAATAAATGATGTCGGCCCAGCTTTTGTCATCGCGCTGCAAGGCTTTGACGATGGCCGCCGCGTGTACTCCGGTGCCGGTACGAAAGGCATCACGCCCAAAAACCGGATATAAGAAAGGGATTTCCATGTGCAAGATTTCGCTGCTGCGCGCCATCGCCTTAGCCAGGGTATGCATGGATTGATCCCAATAGCCCTTTAATGCCAGATTGACCAATATTTGATCCAGCGCCACATTGCCGCAGCGCTCGCCGATGCCAAGTAGCGTGCCGTGCAAACAATCGGCCCCGGCGTCAAACGCAGCAATGGCATTGGCCAGGCCAAGGCCGCGATCATTGTGCCCATGCCAATCAAGCCGAACCGGATGGTTTTTAATGATGGTGTCACGGATGAAGGTAATCAGGGTTCGTGCCCCGCGCGGGGTGGCGTGGCCGCAGGTGTCGGCGGCGCAAATGGCGGCGGCACCTTCATCAAGGGCGGTTGAATAAATCGCCGTAATGGTCTCGGGCTTGGCGCGGGTGGTATCTTCGGTGATTAAATTCAGGCTGATCTCTTGTTGCCGACAAAAAATCCCGGTTTGCCGCACTTTCTCGACCAGAAAATCAAGGCTCCAGTCTTCCACCGTCATGCGGATCGGGCTTGATCCGAGAAAGGCGGCAGCTTCAATCGGTACTCCAACCAACTGTTGTAATTCGGCCAGTTTGGAGAGATCGCCAATCAGGGTGCGGGCCGCCGCGACCGCGCGAATCGGCAGGCGCTGGTCACGAATTTCAGTCAGCAGGGCATGCACATCAGCAAATTCCTTGGCGCTGGAGGCGGGCATGCCAAGATCGATGGAATGGATGCCAAGGCCCACCAAGTGGTGCAAAATCTCTATTTTCCCGTGGATGTCGGGCAGTTTGATGGAAGGGCTTTGCAAACCGTCTCGTAGCGTTTCGTCATGCAGGATCAGATGGTGCTCAATGGTGGGCTGCGTGGTTTTATTCCAATCATAAATCAGCTCTGGCTTCATGGTGAAATTCTTCGCTTTAAATGGGCGTGTAAGGCGGACGTGTAAGGCGGGCGTGTAAGGCGGGATTGTAAGGCGCAACAAGAATAAACCGAACTTCATCAGCAGAATGAAAAAACGACATCTTTCAGCGGACAATACACTTTATCACAAGAAATATTTTGCGCCAACTATTTTTGGCGGGCATGATATAAAAACACTTCTTGGTTGCGTTGCAATTGAAACTCGCAGCGCAAGCAGGCCTGTCTCGTCAAGTATCAAGGAAACAAGGGTTTTAGTGCGGGGTTAGGTGCCACGCAATCGGTTTGCCGATATGATCGAGAAAGCTGGCACCGGATGAGCTTGTGGCCCAGCAACAACGAGCGCAATAAGCGTGCAAAAAATTGTTGGGAGAACTTGACCACCATGCCGAAAACGGCGCAAAATCCCTATTCCAATTTCTCGCAAAAGCAGCAATTATTATATTAATTGAATTGAATTATATTTTAATCGCAATATTATATTTTGATGAGCAATAGAAATATAGTTTAATTTTATTTATTATAAATTAAGTTTTTCCAATGCAATTAATTGTGTATTTAAAAAATGCATATTGATTAACAAGGAAATTAAGAAAGACTCAAATGGCCACTATTCAAACTGTACCATTAGGAATACGTACCACCGTCGTCGTGCCGATTGTTCTTGCGGACGGAACGACGGTTAATTCGGAAATTATCAGCTTTCAAGGCCTTTCTGAAGAAAAGGAGCATTTTGCCGTTCGTTTGGGCACACCCGACCCGATTACGCCGCTTGTACGTTTGCACTCGGAATGTGTGACGGGTGATGTTTTTGGTTCCGCGCGCTGTGACTGCGGCCCGCAATTGCACGAATCATTGATGCGTTTAAATCTATTGGGTGGGTATTTATTGTACTTGCGGCAGGAGGGGCGTGGTATTGGTCTGTTTCGCAAACTGGAGGCTTATCGCCTGCAGGACCAGGGTTTCGATACTTACGCGGCCAATCGCGAATTGGGTCATGACGATGACGAGCGTGAATATACTGTCGCGGCCGACATGCTCAAGGCATTGAACATCAACCATATCACCCTGCTCAGTAATAACCCGGACAAATTCAAGCAGTTGGTTGCGGCTGGCATTCAGATTGATGAAACGATGTCAACGGGCGTTTTTGTCGCTGAATCGAATCGCAAATACTTGGAAGCCAAGATATTGCATGGAAAACACAATATTGATCTCAAACCTTAAAGGATACAATAGCAATGATTGCGCATACTTCTCCAATTAGTGGCGTGGCCGCATACGGTAATCGTTATGTCGCTACGGCTGGCTATGATAATCAAGTAATTTTATGGGATGCCAAGACCAAAACGGCTATCAGCCGGGGTTTGCACGATCATTTGGCAAATCAACTGGCATTCAGCCCGGATGGCCGCCATCTGGTCAGCTCGTCGAGCGACCATACCGCACGCCTGTGGTCGCTACCCGATTTAAAACTGCTGGCCGTCTTCTCGGATCAAATCGACGATGTTGAAATGTCGGCATTTCATCCGACCAAGGAATTAATCGCCACCGCTTCGCGTGATCATCAGTTACGCGTTTATGACTTTACAGGTCAGCTCAAGGCCACCTTCCAGGGCCACACGATGGATGTGATTTCGGTGGTCTGGTCCTTAAGTGGTGATGAGTTAATTACCTCCAGTGATGACGGTACGATCAAGCGCTGGTCGCTCCTTGGTGCCAGCATGGTCGATGACATTGACCTTGGCGGGATTGAAACCGATACCATCGCCATCACCAGCGACGGTATCATTTTTGCGGGTAATGACGAAGGCCAGATCGTCGTCATTGACAATGGCAAAATCTCCAACTATCCTGCGCATGCGGCGGGTATCAAACGCCTGGTTTATCAGGCCAATGAAAACCTGTTGATCAGTTTGAGTTATGACCGCACCTTACGCGCCTGGCAGACCAATGGCCCGGAACTTAAACCGATTGCAACCTCGTTTATGCCGCCCGAAGTGTGGCCGCGCTCTTGTGCCTTTCTCGATAGTAATACGCTGGCATTTGCCACCTTTGGCTCGTCCTATGCCATTTATCGGCTCGATACCGACCAATGGGATATGTCTGGCGTCTTGCCAACCCCCGGTGTCAATGCGGTAACGACTTATGCGGGGCGTCGCCTGACCATCGGCGACGGCGGTATTTTGGCAATCGATGGTCAGAATTCGACCAATGTCGGTAGCCTGTGCAATTTCCTGACTCCGGTCGCATCGCGGGTTTTCACTGGCGGCCAAATGGGCTGCGTGGTGGATGCCTTAAACGGAGAATTGCTCTATCAACACGCCTCACCACTCAACTGTGGCGCGGCGTTTGAGCGTGGCGCTGTACCCCATGTGGTGATTGGTACTTATACTGGCGAAGGACTGGTATTTTCAGTCGATGCCAACAGTAAAGTGACCCATGTTGCCACCTTGAAGCTGCACGCCAACGCGGTTAAATCGGTGGCGGTGTCGAATGGGAAAATATTTTCGGTCTGTGCCGATACGGCCGCATCCTGGTTCTCGACCGCCGATTTTAGCCAAATCGCCCATCTTGACGGTGCCCATGACCGCATCGCCAATGGCTGTGCGGCGTTGCCGGACGGGCGTTTCGTCAGTATCAGCCGGGATCACAAAATGCGGCTCTGGGATGGCACAAAAGCGAATGTCATTGACACCCCGCATGATCACTCGATCAAGTGCGTGGCCACCTCTGACGACGGCCGTTACATCGCATCGGGTTCTTACTTCGGCGTGGTGGCATTGTATGATGTGCAAAGTTCGACATGGGCCAGCGTAACACGGGTAACCGCTGCCGGTATCTCATCGATCTTTTACGATGCCCAAAACAAGTGTTTTCTGGCCGCATCGTATGACAGCCGGGTCTATGAAATTGGCATAGGCGCAGTATGACCTCAACCTTACTTCAATTGCTGGAATGGCGTGCTTCGCCAGAATCCGGCACGGCCCACAGTACCGCCTTCACTTTTTTGGAAGATGGCGAACAGGTCAGCGGCTCACTCACATTTCTCGAATTGGAACGTCATGCCAGAAATATTGCGGCGCACCTGCAAACAGTGACTCAGCCGGGCGAGCGAGTCTTGTTGGTTTATCCGCCCGGGCTGGATTACATCACCGCCTTTTTTGGCTGTGCCTATGCCGGTGTAATCGCTGTGCCTGCGCTGCCGCCTGCCAATGTCAAAACACTGCCAAGATTGCAATTGATTGCCAAAGATGCGCAGCCGCAGGTGGCGCTTACCCTCAGTAATATCAAGCAGCGTATCGGTCAATTGCAGGCTGATCCTTGCCAGGTGTTCGGGGCACTGACATGGTTGGCCAGCGATACCCTGGCCGATAACGCGTCCAATTGGCTGCGCCCTCAGGTGCAGCCCACCGATATTTCATTTTTGCAGTACACCTCCGGCTCGACGGGTGACCCCAAGGGCGTGATGGTGAGTCATGCCAACATTCTGGCAAATGGCAAATTAATTTACGACGCATTTAATTTGACCCAGTCCGATGTCTGCGTTTCATGGTTGCCACCGCATCACGACATGGGGCTGATCGGCACCATTTTGAGCGCCGTTTATGCCGGCGTGCATTCGGTGCAGTTCCCGCCTGCGGCTTTTTTGATGCGGCCCTACCGCTGGCTGAAATTGCTGTCCGATTATCGGGCACGCATTACCGCCGCGCCTAATTTTGGCTATGATTTATGCGTCAATAAAGTAAGCGAACAGCAAATGCAAGGCTTGAACCTGAGTGCGCTTGAATTTGCCTTGAATGGTGCCGAAATGGTTCGTCCTGAAACGCTTAGGCGCTTCGCTGATGCCTTTACCTCATGCGGTTTGCGCCCGGAAGCCATTACGCCCGTATATGGCTTGGCTGAAGCCACCTTGTTGGTATCGGTCAATAATCTGAAGCGCTTGGCGCAAGTGGCGGGTTCTCTGCGGGTAAGTAAGACCGCGCTGGGCAAGCATCTTGTGGAGTCAAGCAACCGGGAAAACGATGTGACGGAACTGATGTCGGCGGGGCTGGCCATATCGGGTGGGCACCAGGCCATCATTGTCGATCATGCCACCCGAAACCGTCAGGCCGAAGATATCGTGGGCGAGGTTTGGGTGCATGGCCCCTCGGTGGCTTGCGGCTATTGGCAGCAGCCGGAAGCGAGCCGAACCAGCTTCGGCACGCAAGTGGCGGATCAGACAGAATCCGATGCCACCTATTTACGCACCGGCGACCTCGGTTTTATTCACGATCAGCAACTGTATATTACAGGCCGGATCAAGGAAATGATGATTTTTAATGGCCGCAATATTTACCCGCAGGATGTCGAGGCGACGATTGAGAAACTTGATCCGGCATTTCGGGCCAATGGTTGTGCGGTGTTTTCATTGGAAGAACAGAGCACATCGCAATTGGTGATTGTGCAGGAAGTGGAATCCAGAAAAACCCCCGATTTCGAGACCTTGGCATTCAAAGTACGTGCCGAATTGGTCGAACAACATGAACTGTTCGAAGTTGCCGCCATTGTATTGGTCAAGGCGGGACATATTCCGCGTACATCGAGCGGAAAAATTCAACGGCTGCGCTGTAAGCAGCGCTTCAAGGATGGCGAGTTCCAAGCCATCTGGCAATGGGACGTTAGCCAGGAATCGCTGCAAAATATTGCTCACGACCCGCACATAGAAGCGCATCCTGGCAGCCAAACTGAAACCAGTTTGATTGCAATCTGTAAAACCCTGCTGGACTCGGACAAGATTACGGCAAAAGATAATTTTTTTGCGCTGGGTGGCCATTCTTTGCTGGCGGCGCAACTGGTGCAATTGATCAAGGATAATTTTTCGGTACAGATTTCACTTGCCGCGCTGTTTCAGCACCCGGTGTTGGCCGATTTGGCCGTCATTATCGAAAATAGCGCGCCCGCCACGGCGGTGGATCAAATCCATTGGAGCGCGCTGACAGCAGACAAGGCGCAACGCCACCAGGCCTTTCCCTTGAGCGATATTCAACAAGCGTATTGGATCGGCAGGGGCAGTGGCTTTGCGCTGGGCGGTGTTGCAGCCCACGCTTACCAGGAATTTCGCCTGCCCAATTTCGATGTCGCTCGTTTCAGTGAAGCGCTCAATCGTTTGATCGAACGCCATGACATGTTGCGAGCCATCATCAATGCCGACGGAACCCAGCAAATTCTACCCCATGTGCAGCCTTATCAGCTGCGCCAGACCGACTTGCGCGGCTTGTCAGCGCAGCAGATTGATGCCCAATTATCGGGCATAAGAAATCGCATGTCGCATCAGCTATTCGATTCGAGTCAATGGCCGCTGTTTGAATTTGCCGTCACACAGATCGACCAAACCACCAGTCATCTTCACGCCAGTATTGATTTATTGATATGTGATGTATGGAGTGGTTCGATTCTTGCCCGCGAATTGTCTCAACTGTATCGGAACCCAACGCTGGTTCTGGAGCCCTTGTCGATATCCTTCCGTGATTATGTTTTGGCCGAGCAGGCCGGAAGGCGTGGTACAGCCTATCAAAACTCGCTGTCGTACTGGCGTAATCGCCTGGCCACGCTGCCAGCGGCACCCGCGCTGCCATTGGCAAAAAACCCGGAGATGATACAAGCACCGCGCTTTAATCGGCGTAGCAACACCTTGTCGATTGAGCAATGGGAGCAGTTGAAACTCGGTGCCAGACAAAACGGTATGACGCCTTCTGCCTTCTTGCTCAGTGTTTTTGCCGAGATTCTGGCATTTTGGAGTAAGACGCCGGACTTCATTATCAATCTGACGCTGTTTAACCGTCCGCCGCTGCATGCGGAGATCAATCAACTGGTTGGTGATTTTACTTCGCTGATCTTGTTGGAGGTGCATGCTGACCCGAGCCAACCTTTTGTGCACCGGGCACGCAGTTTGAAGGAACAGCTTTGGCGCGATCTTGATCATGCCGGGGTCAGTGCGATCCAGGTTTTACGCGAGTTGGCGCATGCCAGCGGCACCCGGCAAGTGGGCATGCCAGTGGTATTTACCAGTACCCTGACTCATGATAAACCGACCGCAACGGCGGCCGAGGGCGAGGCCAATGTTTTCAATGATGTTGTCCAGAGTATCTCTCAAACACCACAGGTTTGGCTTGATCACCAGATCTACGAACAAGATGGCAGTCTGGTGTTTCACTGGGATGCGATTGAAGAAATTTTCCCGAAAGGCTTGCTCGATGCCATGTTTGGGGCCTATTGCGATCTGTTGCAGCGCTTTGCCGCCAATCCCGAGCTTTGGTTGCAAACCAGCTTCGATTTACTCCCGGCCGATCAACGCGCAGTGCAGCAAGCGGCCAATGCAACAGACACGCCTTACCCGGATGCGTTATTGCACGAATTGTTTGACAGGCAAGCATGCCTGACCCCGGAGAAGATTGCCGTCATCGGCGCGGGATGCCGACTAAGTTATGGTGAACTGCAAACCATGGCGCGCCAGTTGGGCGCGCAGCTACAGGCCCTGGGTGCGCAGCCGAATCAACTGATCGCCATCGTGATGGAAAAAGGTTGGGAGCAAGTGGTCGCGAGTATGGGGATTTTGTATTCGGGTGCGGCGTATTTGCCGATGGACCCATGCTTGCCGGTGCAGCGTCAATGCCACATTCTGCAAAACGCCAGCGTTAACATCGTTGTGACCCAGTCACATTTGGACAACGCAGCCGATTGGCCCGACCATGTGCAACGTGTGGTACTGAGCCGGGAAATGTTGCGCCAACAATCATCTGCGCTGCAGCCGTTTGCGCGCTCATCGGCCAATCTTGCCTATGTCATTTACACCTCTGGTTCCACCGGCGTGCCCAAAGGGGTGGTGATCGATCATCGGGGTGCGGTTAATACGGTTCTGGATATTAATCATCGCTTCAAATTGTGTGCCAGCGACCGCGTGCTGGCCATTTCTTCACTCAGTTTCGACCTTTCGGTCTTCGATATATTCGGCACCCTGGCAGTCGGGGCCGCCATCGTTATGCCACAGGCACAGTCGGCGCTCGATCCGGCTCACTGGTTCAGCTTAATGAACCGTGAACAGGTCAGCGTCTGGAATTCGGTGCCTGCGCTGCTCAATTTGTTGGTTGAACATGCCAGCGAAAATGCTTGCGTGCTTAATGATGCATTGCGGCTGGTGATGTTGTCGGGCGACTGGATTCCACTCTCGCTGCCCGGGCGTTTGCATGCCATCGCACCCCGAGCCGGGATCATCAGTTTGGGCGGGGCGACTGAAGCCTCGATTTGGTCGATCTGGTTCCCGCTTGACAAGGTTTTGCCGGAATGGCTGAGCATTCCCTATGGCAAGGCGCTGGCCAATCAACAGTTTTATGTTTTGGATCAAGCCTTTCGGGCACGCCCGACCTGGGTTCCGGGGCAACTGTATATTGGCGGTATCGGCTTGGCCAAAGGTTACTGGGGGGATGAGGAAAAAACCAACGCCAGCTTCATTACCCATCCGCATACGGGCGAGCGCTTGTACCGCACCGGCGATCTTGGTTGCATGCGGCCCGATGGAAATATCGAGTTTCTCGGACGGGAAGACTTGCAGGTCAAAGTGCAGGGCTACCGGATTGAACTGGGCGAGATCGAGGCCGCGCTGGTAGCCTTGCCAGTAGTGCGCGAAGCGGTTGTGCTGGCGCGTGACGACGGCGCAAGCTCGGGGGGCGGCGGCAGTTCGGGCCACAAGCGTCTGGTGGCCTATGTGGTTGCCGACAGCTCGCTTGAAACGGGGCAATTGCGCACGGCGCTGGCGCAGTCGCTGCCGGACTACATGGTGCCTTCGCACTTCATGGTGCTGGACCACTTGCCGCTGACGCCCAATGGTAAGATCGACCGCAAGGCATTGCCGATGCCAGACTTGGCGCACAGCGACGACGGTTACGCACCCCCGCGCACGCCCACTGAAGAGGTGCTGGCCGAGATTTGGGCCGATGTGCTGGGGCTGGAGCGGGTAGGGGTGCACGACGACTTCTTTGCCCTGGGAGGGCATTCCCTGCTGGCGACCCAACTGGCCAGCCGGGTGCGGGCGGTGTTTCACAATGAATTGCCGCTGCGCGCGCTGTTTGAAGCACACACCGTGGAGGCATTGGCGCACCGGATTGACCTCGATCTGCGCCACCAGAGCGGCTTGGCCGAGCCACCGATTGTCAAAGTCGCACGTGGTGGGCCGTTACCACTGTCATTTGCCCAGCAGCGCCTGTGGTTCCTTGACCAACTCGATCCCGGCAGTGCGTTTTACAATATGGCGGCGGCGTTGCGGCTGAGCGGGACGCTTGATGTGCAGGCTTTGCGCCAGGCATTTAACGCGATTGTGCGCCGTCATGAGGCCTTGCGAACCCATTTTGTCATGGTTGGCGGCGTGCCACAGCAAGTGATTGCGCCGACGCTGGAAGTTGCCATGCCTGTGACCGATCTTACGCACCTGGCGCATGCCGGGCGCGAGGCGCGCGCCCACGCGCTGGCGCAGGAAGAAGCCCAAACGCCATTTGTGCTGGCGACAGGCCCTTTGGTGCGCACCGGGCTCATTCGCATGCAGGATCAGGAGCACATCTTGCTTGTCACCTTGCACCATATCGTCTCCGACGGCTGGTCGTTGGGCGTGCTGGTACAGGAAATGGCCGCACTGTATGCTGCGTATGCGAAAAATCAAGCGCCTGCGCTGCCGGATTTACCCATTCAGTATGCCGATTTCGCACAATGGCAGCGGCAATGGCTCAGCGGCGAGGTGCTGGACGCCCAGACCGCCTATTGGAAGGCGCAACTGGCTGGCAGCCCGGTTTTATTGGCCTTGCCCACTGATCGGCCACGGCCAGCGGTGCAAAGCCATCGCGGTGCGGTGCATGCGTTTGTGATCGATGCAAACGTCACCACAAAACTGCATGTGGTGGGCAGGCATGAGCAGGCGACCTTGTTCATGACCTTGATGGCGGCTTTCAATGTGCTGCTGTCGCGTTATTGCGCGCAGAGCGACATCTGCGTCGGCTCGCCGATTGCCAACCGCAACCACGCCGAGATTGAACCCTTGATCGGCTTTTTCGTCAACACCATGGTGCTGCGTACCCAAGTGGATGGCAATGCCAGCTTCAGCCAATTGTTGCGCCAGGTGCGTGGCAACACCTTGGACGCCTACAGCCATCAGGATGTGCCCTTCGAGCAATTGGTTGAGGTGCTCAAGCCCGAGCGCCACCCCAGCCATTCCCCGCTATTCCAGGTCATGCTGATCCTGCAGAATGCGCCGATGGATCGCTTGAGCTTGCCGAACCTGACGCTGGAACCGTTTGCTGTCACTGCTGCGACCGCAAAGTTCGATTTGACGCTGACCATTAGTGAGGAAAATGGCCAATTATTTGCCGCCTTCGAATACAACACCGATTTGTTCGATGCGCAGACGCTCGAACGCATGGCAGGGCATTTCACACGCCTGCTGGACGCCATTGTGGCCGCCCCCGAGGCGTGCATTGGCGATTTGCCGATGTTAAGCGCAGCCGAACAAAATCAGGTGCTGACCGAATGGAACGACACTCAAACCAGTTGGCCGAACACGCAATCACTGCATCAACTGTTTGAGGCGCAGGTCAAGCATACGCCCGACAATGTGGCGCTGCTGTTCGAGGGGGCCAGGCTGAGCTATGCCGAACTCAATGCCAAGGCCAACCAGGTGGGGCACTACCTGCGCGGTATCGGGGTAGGGCCGGATGTGCTGGTTGGCATTTGCGTTGAACGCAGCCTGGAAATGGTGATCGGCTTGCTGGGCATCCTGAAGGCGGGCGGGGCCTACCTGCCCTTGGACCCGGCCTATCCGCAAGATCGGCTGGCCTACATGTTGAGCGATGCCCGACCTGCTGCATTGCTGACGCAGCAGCGCTTGCTCGGAACCATGCAAAGTGATGACATCCCGACGCTGTGCCTGGATGCGCCGGCGGCGTCGTTTGACGGTTGCAGTAGCGCCAATCCTGTTAATACCAGCTTGCCGGGTAATCTGGCCTATGTGATCTATACATCGGGTTCGACCGGAAAACCAAAGGGGGTTGGGGTAGGGCAATTGAGTCTGGTCAATTTTCTGCATACCATGCAGCAGGTGTCGGGTATTGCTAAAAATGAGATTTTGTTAAATGTTACATCACTATCATTTGACATTGCTGCGCTGGAGTTATTTCTGCCCATGATTATTGGCGCAACCAGTGTGTTGGCAACAAAGGAAACCGCTGGCGACCCGGCGCAATTAACGGCGCTGATTGAACATTGCAAGGTTTCAATGATGCAAGCAACGCCATCAACCTGGCGCATGCTGGTCAATCATGGCTGGCCTAATACCCAATACCCACTGAAGGTCTTATGTGGCGGGGAAGCATTGGGGGCCGATCTGGCAGACAGGCTACTGCATCATGTGCCCAATATTTTGAATCTGTATGGCCCGACTGAAACGACGATATGGTCGATGGCCAGTCGTATCAGCGAAAATGAGGTCATTTCAATTGGCAAACCCATTGCCAACACCCAAATCTACCTGCTCGATGTCAATTTGAACCCGGTGCCGATCGGTGTTGCCGGGGAACTATACATCGCTGGTGACGGTCTGGCGCGTGGCTACCTGAACCAACCCGGCCTGACTGCCGAGCGATTCATTGCCAGTCCGTTTGGCACGGTTGCTGGCGCGCGGATGTACCGCTCCGGCGATCTGGGGCGCTATCTGGCCAACGGCAATATCGACTATCTGGGCCGGATTGATGACCAGGTCAAGGTCCGCGGTTTCCGCATCGAGCTGGGTGAGATTGAAGCCGCCTTGGAAGCCTTGCCGCAGGTACGGCAAGCCGTCGTGATGGCGCGCGATGATATTTTGGGCGGCGCTGTCGCTACGTCGGGCGACAAACGGCTGGTGGCTTATTTCATTGAGCAGCAAAGCAGCACGGTGGCACAATTGCGCACGGCATTGGCGCGTTCGATGCCGGACTACATGATCCCCAGCCATTTCATTGTAT
>JBKJLF010000075.1:0-5432 GCA_046597185.1 Burkholderiaceae bacterium
GCTGGCCGGCGTTTGCATGGTGCAAGCTTTCCTCTAGTTGCGCCAGCGCTTGATTGCACGAAAAAAATTCAATGTCCATCTGATTTATTCCCGTTCTTGAGCACCATTAAGGGCAAACAAATGGTAAAGTGGCTGCCCACCCCGGGGGTCGAAGCAACTTCCAGATTGCCACCATGTTTTTGTATAATACCAAACGCAATCGACAAGCCCAGCCCGGTGCCGCCGCCCACCGCCTTGGTGGTATAAAACGGTTCCAGAATCCGCCCCTTTGCTTGTTCGTCGATACCAATCCCGCTATCTTCAAAGCCAATGAGCACGCTTTGGCGTAGAGGTTCAATTTTCAGACGCAACCATAATTTGCCACGCACGGGGTTTGCCGTGCCTTTCAAACGCGCTTTTTCTTCAATCGCCTGACAGCCATTGACCAACAGATTCATAAATACCTGATTGAGTAAGGCGGGCCAGCATTCAATGATGGGGTCGTCATCAAATTCGATGATGAATTCCACTTTTTCCAGCCAACTGGTGCGTACCAGATTCAGGGTGGAATACAGGCATTCTGATAAGCGCACCTCTTTTTTTTCAGCTTCATCAAGCCGGGTGAAAGAGCGCAAGTCCTTGACAATGCCTTTGATACGCTCGGTGCCATGCAGCATGATGGTGACGCTACTGGCGAGCCGCCCAAAGCGTTGCTGGAAGGCGTCCAGAATTTCAGTCTCGGCGTCTTCTTCCACGATGCCATGAACGAATTGCTCAAATTCCGCAATATCCAAACGCAAATTTTGTGCCGCCACATGAGCAAAATTGGTGGGGTTATTGATTTCATGCGCGACCCCGGCGGTCAAGGTGCCAAGACCCGCCATTTTGCCCTGCAACAGCATTTGCTGCTGGGTTTCTTGCAATTGCTTATGCGCCTTGGCCAGTTCGCCATGCACGCTGGCATTGGAGAGTGCAATCGCGGTGTAAGCGCTGAGCGTGCGAAACACCATTTGCTCGCGCGCGCCATAGGCGTGGGGCCGCTTCGACTGCACGGTGATCACGCCCAAGACCTGTTCGCCCAAACACAGGGGGGCAAACAAACGCGTCAAGGTCGGTGTGCCGGGCAAGAGCCAGCGTGCGTCGGCTTGGTCCGCCTCAAGCTCGACCAAAATTTCACACTTCTCGCGCGCGCAACGCGGCGCATCCATCACGGGATCATTGAGCTTGATTTCGGCGTAAATACGGGTCGAGTCTGGAAAGGTGCTGTAGCACAAGCTCATATCGGTGCCGCTGGCATCCATTAAATAAATAGCGAGAAAATCCACGTCGAGCATATTCTGCACCCGGCGTGTGAGTACTTCAAACACGCGTTCGCCTTCCAAATGGGCGGTGATTTCTTGCCCGATGATGCCCAATTGCTCCAGCGTGGCACTGGTTTGCTGCAAGATTTCAGCGCGTTTGGCCTCGGATGCCAGCTCGCGCTGATGCGCGTCTTCAATTTCGGCGCGTTCAGTCTGGTGGCTGACTTGAATTGCATAGGCCCGATTGTTGGCTTCCTGGCTATTGGTTTTTTCTCGCGCTTGCCCGGCTTTTTTGGCGAACTGATAAGCTTGCTGAAAGTCACCCACTTTTTCATATTCATAGGCCACGGCGTCAAACAGATCACCGGGTATGATGTAATCGGTAATGCTGGCCGCAAGCTGCAAGGCCTGGTTCAGGTAGTGTAACGCGCTGGACGCCGCTTGTACCCCCGCTTGTACCCCCGCTTGTACACCCTTTGGTGCGCTCAACTGTGGGTAGCGTTCATAAATCTCGGCCAGCACGCGTAGTGCTGCGATTTGTTCAGTTATTTTCGGTGTCGCTTGCGCCAGGGCAGCGTGTGCCGCCTGGAGTGCCGCTTCGACCTGACCTAATTCGAACAGCGCATGGGCTTGGCCACGCTGGGCGATCGATAGCAGATCAAATTGCTTTTGCTTGATGACATGTTGTTCCAATAAGCGAAAACTGTTTAGCGCGGTTGCATAATTTTTACTGTCCAGTTCGCCTTCTGCCAGGTAACGCAGGGCATTGGTGTAACCGCGTAAGCCGGCGAGGGGGGCCATCATGGCCAATGCTTCGGTGAGCATTTCCTGAGCCACATCAAAGCGCTGCAGACGGCGCAAGGTTTCGGCAGTTTGCGTCAGGGCGATGCCGGTCAAACCGGCCCAGCCAATTTCGCGCGCCAAATTCAGGCCGCGATGCATCCATTCCAGCGCGGTATGATATTCGTTGAGGTTATTAAAGGCCAGGCCAATGCTACAGGCAGACATGATCGCCAAGCCCCGGTAGCCGCAGTTTTGCGCCGACATCCACGCTTTTTGCCAATGTAAAATGGCGGCAATGTAATCGCTACGCTGGCTGGCGGCAATGGCCAACACATCTTCCACCAAACACAATGCTGCAGGATGTTGGCTGGCATTGAAAAAAATCAATTTCACGGCATCGGCATCGATGCTCGATTTATGGCGCTCCAGCATCGCTTGTGCTGCTGTCAGGCGCACCGGGTCGAGTCGGGCACACAGCACCATGGCTTCAAATGCGGCGTCGCGTTGCTGCACCTCACCCAGACTATACGCGGCCCATGCCAGCGACCACCAGGCATCCGCACAGGCCACCTCATCGCCTATTTGGCGATAGCCTTGCAAGGCAGTGTGGGCCAGCGCCTTACTGGCCTCAATCTCGCCAAACAACCATTTGGTATCGGCATGAATCAGCATCAGGCGTAGCGCAATCCATTCGCGCTCGGTAGGGCTTAAATCGGCGGGGCTTAAATCTGCACTAGCCAGTTGGCCCTGGATTTTGTCGGCCAGGCTGACCGCACGCCGGGCGTCACGCTGGCGTAAGGCCCAGGCCAGAGCAAGCGTTAGCTTCAAGCGCTCAACACCCTGGGTATCCGGCAAGTCGGCTTCCATCTTTGCCACCACGTCATTGACAGCCAAAAATTCAATCTTCATTTTGCCTGCCTCCCGCCAGCATTCGCTTCATGGTTTTGCTGCATGCTATCAGGTGCCCTGGGCAACTCAATGGTGAAGCAACTGCCCACGCCCAGGGTTGAGCGAAAACGCAATTTGCCGCCATGTTTTTCGACTATCCCAAATGCAATCGACAAGCCCAATCCGGTGCCCTTGCCCACTTCTTTGGTGGTATAAAACGGTTCCCAAATGCGTGCCTGACTTTGTTCGTCAATCCCCACGCCGCTGTCTTCAATTTCAATAACCCAACCATTGTCACGCGCAAACAGGCGCAACCAAAGTTTGCCCCGGCTGCCTGCCTCATCACTGGCCTCATCACTGGCCAGGTGCTCTTCAATGGCCTGACAGGCATTGACCAATAAATTCATAAACACTTGATTGAGCAAGGCTGGCCAGCATTCTAAGATGGAATCGCTCTCCAGTTCGGTGATAAATTCAACCTTTTCGGTCCAACTGGCGCGCACCAGATTCAAGGTCGAGAGCAAACAATCGGACAGGCGCACCGCTTTCTTTTCCGCTTCATCGAGCCGCGTGAAGGCGCGCAAATCCTTGACGATGCCTTTGATGCGCTCGGTGCCATTGAGCATGGTGTTGACATTCTCGGCCAAGCGGGTAAAGCGCTGGCGGAAGGCTTGCATGATTTCTTCGCCGGCGTCTTGCTCGACCAAGCCGGTCACAAATTGTTCAAACTCGGCCAAATCGATGCGTTGGTTTTGCGCCGCCACATGCACAAAATTGGTCGGGTTATTGATTTCATGCGCCACCCCGGCGGTGAGTGTACCCAGTCCCGCCATTTTGTCTTGCAACACCATTTGCTGCTGCGTTTCTTGCAATTGGCGATGCGCCGCGCTCAGTTCGCCATGCGCATCGGCATTGGCCAACGCAATGGCGGTGTAGGCGCACAGGGTGCGGCAAATTAATTGTTCGCGCTCGCCGTAGGCATAGGCGGTGTCGGTTTGAAAACCCATCAAGCCTGACACCCGCTCGCCCAAATGTAAGGGCGCAAACATCCGGCTGCGGTTAAAGCGCGTGCCGTCAATGGTTGGCTGGCCAGTTTGGGCGGGATCAAGCAAGACCAAAATCTCACAACCCTCGCGCGCGCAACGGGCATGCTCGCTTCCGGCCAGGTCCAATGGAAAGCGCACATACGGCAATGGTTGACCTTCTTCAAAACCAAACGCCAATTCCACCGCCTGGCCATCGGCGCTGAGCAAAAAAATGCCGAACGAGGTGACATCGAGCAAATGATGCACGTGTTGTTCCAGAATTTGAAAGATGCGCTGGGCATCCAGGCAGGCGGTAATTTCTTGCCCGATGGCCCCCAGATGGGCCAGCGTCACACTGGTTTGTTGCAACACTTCGGCGCGCCGGGTTTCGGCCTGCGCCAATTGCTGATGTTGTATAATTTCTAGCTGGGCTTTTTCCGCTGCCTGGCTCACTTGCAAGGCCATGGCGCGGTTGGTGGCTTCCATACTATAGATTTTCTCGCGCGCCAAACTGGCTTGTTTGGCATAGTCAAAGGCGTGGATATGGTCGCCCACATTGGCATATTCCTGGGCAATAAAGTCGAGCACTTCGCCGGGCATGGCGTAGCTTTCAATCCGCTCGGCCAAGGCAAAGGCCTGCTGCAGGTAGTGTAAGGCCGGGCTGGCGGCGCGCATACCGGGTGGCCCCGGCAAGCTGTGATGCGAATGGATTTCCGCCACTACCCGCAAGGCGGCAATTTGATCATTGGTGCTGCTGCCCGCGCCATCCAAAGCGGCCTGGGCAATTTGCAAGGCGGCTTTGGCTTGCCCCAGTTGCAGCAGCGCCTGGGCTTGCCCGCGCCTGGCCGCACATTGCAAATCACCATGTTTGATGCCTCTTGCATGTTGCTCCAACTTTTGAAAGGTGGCCAGGGCGTTGCTGTATTGCGCGCGCACCAGTTCGAGGTTGCCCATGCCTTGCAAGGCAATGCCATACACGCGCGAACTGGCCAGCGGGGTTAACATGTCCAGGGTTTCGCGCAGCAATTGGTGTGCGACATCGTCGTGTTTTAGGCGGCGCTGGGTTTCAGCGGTGTACATTAAGGCCAGCGAGATCACACCCGGCCAGCCTTTGCTGCGCGCCAGGGTTAGCGCGCGCTGCAACCATTCGAGGGCGGTATGATAATCATTGAGATGGTTAAAGGCATCGGCGACATTGGTGGCGGTCATAATGGCCCAACGAACCTGCCCGGTTTGATTGGCCAGCATATGGGATTGACTCCAATGGCGAATGGCCAGCAGGTAGTCACTGGAAAGGAAGGCGATCACCCCCCAAAAATATTCGACCCAGCATTTTGCCGCCGGATGGCGCGGTACGTTGCGGCTGGCCAGGCGTAAGTTCCAGTGTGCTTTGGCAGCTGCCAAATCGCGAAAAGCCGCATCGGATGCCATCGCCGCCTGGGCGATAACGCTACGC
>JBKJLF010000146.1:0-5335 GCA_046597185.1 Burkholderiaceae bacterium
AACCGGCGGTGATGAAGCGAAGCAGGCCGCGCTCGGTCAGCTTTTCATTAAGGTGGTCAAGTCGGGCGTTCATCAGAAGTATCCTGCTTTCTTACGTTTTTCCATCGATGCTTCGGAGGTCTGGTCATCCATCCCGGTGGCGCCGCGTTCGGTGATTTGCGTGATGGCGGTTTCGGCGATGATGGCATCGACCGTGGCGGCATCGGATGCGACCGGGCAGGTGCATGAAATATCGCCGACGGTGCGAAACCGCACGGTTTGCGTTTCAACGGTTTCACCCGGTAAGGCGGGCGTGAGATCGGTGAGCGGCACCAGCAAACCGGAGCGCGGTATCACTTGCCGTTGATGGGCGAAATAAATATGGGGTAACGCTAATTGTTCGCGCGCAATGTATTGCCAGACATCAAGTTCAGTCCAGTTTGAAATCGGGAACACCCGCATATTTTCGCCAGGATGAACCCGCGTGTTGTACAAATCCCATAATTCCGGGCGCTGCGCTTTGGGATCCCATTGGCCGAATTCATCGCGGAAGGAAAAAATCCTTTCCTTGGCGCGGGCTTTTTCTTCATCCCGGCGCGCGCCGCCGATGCAGGCGTCAAACTTGTGGGTTGCAATGGTTTCCAGCAAGGTGACCGCTTGTGCCGCATTGCGTGAATCGGTGGCCGGGTTGCGCAGGCGCACGGTACCCAGCCTGATCGATTCTTCGACTGAGCCGACGATTAAGGTTTCACCCAGTTCGGCGACCCGACGATCACGGAATTCGATCACTTCCGGGAAATTGTGGCCGGTATCGACATGAACCAGCGGGAAAGGAAATTTGCCGGGGCGGAAGGCTTTTTCGGCAATGCGCAATAACACCACCGAATCTTTACCGCCCGAAAACAAGAGCGCGGGGCGGGTGCATTCAGCCGCCACTTCGCGCATGATGTGGATTGCTTCCGACTCTAAATAGTCGAGATGGCGTTGATTCAGTTGAGAAACAGAAGGGGACTTATCCATAGGGTATATTCGATTCTTTAGACTGATTTGATTCGTATTAGCTTGCCATCGACAAAATGCAAGCCGCATTCTTTGGAGTCGGGGTTTTCCCACCACCAACGGCCCGCGCGCACATCTTCGCCCGGTTCAATGGCGCGAGTACAAGGTTCGCAGCCGATGGAGGGATAACCACGATCATGCAAGGCATTATAGGGCACTTGCTGGCTGCGCAGGTAGTGCCAAACGTCGTCTTCGCTCCAGTCTGCCAGTGGATTGAATTTTTCAAGGCCATGGGCGGTGTCGTATTCTTGCACTGCCAGTTCGGCCCGTGTGGTGGATTGAGAACGCCGCTGCCCGGTTACCCACGCCTGTTTGCCCGCCAAGGCGCGCCCCAACGGTTCGACTTTGCGAATCCGGCAGCATTCTTTGCGCAGTTCAATGCTGTCGTAAAACCCATTCAAGCCGTTTTGGCTGACATAAGCTTGCACTGCCTGCGGGGCGGGGCGGTACAGCGTGATATCGTAATCATAAGTGGCTTTGACGCGGGCGATCATGTCCAGAGTCTCGGCATGCATACGACCTGTTTCGAGTGAGAATATGCCAATCGGCAATTTTTCCTTCATAATCAGGTCGGTGATGACCATGTCTTCAGCTGCGAGACTGGAGGCAAATACCGCAGATGGATATTGCTTGGCAACCAGGTGCAAGGTTTTACGCGTGGCGTCAAGCAGATTGGAGAAATCCGGGTTGTTGTTGCCGTTGTTGCCGCTGTTGCTATTTGTGCTCGTGTCGCTCATGTGTTAGCCTGCCCAACTGTTGCTACGTGACCACGTTCGCTACGACGAAATAATGGTTGCTTTTGATCGAGTGAATCCTGATAGGTTTCAGAAAAGACACTCAAACCTTTCAATGCATCTTGAATATCTTTATCTGCCCGCACTTCATAGGCATCAAAGCCAACGCGCTTCATGTAAAACAATTGATCGCGCAATACATCGCCAATGGCGCGAATTTCACCCGTGTAGCCCAGACGGCGGCGCAAATTATAGGCAATTGAAAAGCCGCGCCCATCGGAAAACTTGGGGAAATCAATCGCAATCACGGCAAAATGGCTTAAATCGGCCGCGATATCGGTCGCTTGTGCGGAACTAGCCAGCCATACCCCAAGTTGGGGCCGCTGCGCCAAACTGGCGCGTTGTGCCTGCCACACGGCGAGCGGTACAATGGCACTCTCATCAGGCACACTGATACTGGCGGCATCGTCACCTTCTTCCAGGCGCAGTAGCGCCCAATGATTGGCAATAACGGCTTGGTTTTTAATCATTTGTGGGCGAGTTTCAAGCATATTCATCTTCTCCTACCAATTGCCCACCTTTGATCCGGGTGGCGTAAACATGTTCTTTAAATGGCGCAATGCCAAGCCGTAGTGCGGTATCAATAAAACGCTCATGCTCGATCCGGTCGCGCACATACACTTGCAAAATGCGCTCGATTACACCGGGCATTTGCTGCGCCGAAAACGACGGGCCAATAATTTTACCTATCGAACTGGCATTGCCTTGCGCTCCGCCGATGGAAACCTGATACCACTCCGAACCATCTTTATCAACCCCCAAAATGCCGATATTGCCGACATGGTGGTGGCCGCAGGCATTGATACAGCCTGAGATATTGAGTTCGATTTCGCCAATGTCGTGCTGGAAATCGATATCATCAAAGCGCTCGGCAATGGCGGCGGCAATCGGAATCGATTTGGCATTGGCCAAGGAACAAAAGTCACCACCGGGGCAGCAAATCATATCGGTCAATAAACCAATATTGGGTGTCGCCAAGCCATGGGCTTTGGCTTCTTGCCAGAGCGCGAACAGTTCAGAATCGAGCACATCGGCCAACACCAGATTTTGTTCATGGGTGACGCGTAATTCGCCAAAGCTATAGCGATCGGCCAAATCGGCGATAAAATCCATTTGTTGCGCCGTGGCATCGCCGGGCGGGACACCAGTTTTTTTCAGCGATAACAGGGCAATCGAATAACCCGCTACTTTGTGGGGCTTGATATTGCGTTTTAGCCAGTTATCAAAGGCCTTGTTATCGGCGCGCAATTGTGCCAGCGCATTGTTGGGGGTAATGGTTTGGTAGGCGGGCGGGGCAAAAAAAGCGCTTACCCGATCCATTTCTGCTTGTGTCAGGGTGGCGGGGCCGTCTTTCAGGTCTTGCCATTCTTGCTCGACCTGGCGGGCAAATTCTTCCGCACCCATGGCTTTCAATAAAATTTTGATGCGCGCCTTGTATTTGTTGTCCCGGCGGCCATTTGCATTATAGACGCGCATGATGGCTTCGATATAACTTAACATGTGTTCACGCGGTAAAAATTCGCGAATCGTACTGCCAATGATGGGGGTGCGCCCCATGCCGCCACCCACCATGACGCGAAAGCCAATTTCCTTCTGTTCGTTATGGACGACGGTCAGGCCAATATCGTGAATCGCAATGGCGGCACGATCTTCTTTGGCACCATTGATGGCCACTTTAAATTTACGCGGCAAAAAGGCAAATTCGGGATGGAAGGTGCTCCACTGGCGCAAAATTTCGGCATAAGGCCGTGGGTCGATGATTTCATCGGCCGCAACGCCTGCGTATTCGTCTGACGTGGTGTTGCGGATGCAATTGCCCGAGGTTTGAACCGCATGCATTTCAACGGTGGACAAATCATGCAAAATATCGGGGGCTTGCTCAAGATTGATCCAGTTAAACTGGATGTTTTGGCGGGTTGTGAAGTGGCCATAACCACGATCATATTTGCGCGCAATATGGGCGAACATGCGCATTTGGGCCGACGATAATAAACCATACGGTACGGCAATGCGCAACATATAGGCGTGGCGTTGGTGATACAAACCATTTTGCAGGCGCAAAGGCAGAAATTCTTCTTCTTGCAATTCGCCCGCCAAGCGTCGCTGTACCTGGTCGCGAAACTGCGCCACTCGCTCCTTGATGATTAAGTGGTCGTATTGGTCATAGCGATACATTTGAAATCCTTTTGTATAAAATCAAAATCTGGAGTAGAACTTCTGGAAAGCTGAAAATAGCAGCCCAGCGACTAGAATATCAGTTTGGCGGCCACTGTGGTTAAGGTGGTTGCTAATAAACCACGCAAGAAGCGTTCCGGTACGGCGCGTGCCATATACGAACCCAGCGTAATGCCAGGAACCGAACCAATCAGGAGGGTTGCCAAAAGTGTCCAATCAATCGAACCCAAATACCAATGCCCGAAGGCTGCAATCGCAGTAAGCGGTACGGCGTAGGCGATATCGGTGCCAGCAATTTCGGCGGGTGTTAAGTGCGGGTATAATATCACTAATAAGGTTGCGCCGATTGCACCAGCACCAATCGATGAAATCGTTACCAAAGCACCTAACACGATACCTGATATGATGGTAGCTGCAGCTAATGCCTTACCCTGTAATTGGTGTTCTGGATGCGAGTTGATCCATTCCATCATTTTGCGTTTGAATAATAATGCGCATACAGTAAGTAACACCGAGCAGGCAATCGAATAGCGTATGATCAGGCCAATTTCTTTGTTGAGCGAGCCAAATTCCTTGAGCCAAAGCGTGGCCAAAATCGCCGAGGGCAAAGCGCCAATGCACAGGAATTTGACGATTTGCCAATTTACCGTACCACGTAAACGATGGGTAAACGTGCCCGCGCTTTTGGTGACAGCCGCAAATGCCAGATCAGTTCCGACGGCAACCGAGGGCGACACACCAAACAGCAAAGTCAGCATGGGCGTCATCAACGAACCACCACCCACGCCAGTCATGCCGACCAGTAAGCCGACTGCAAAACCTGAAAATATAAATGATAGTGTCATAACGCCTCGCGCAAAGTTTGAGGAAGTGTATTAGACTAGGCCCTTATTACAAACAACTTCCTAATCATTTGCTTATATGCCAAATCGATATATAGGAAATTCAATCTGAATTGTTGTTGGATTGAATCCTTTTAAAAGAAAATGAGATATGAATATTCATCAATTGCGCTTTGTGCGCGAAGCGGTGCGGCAAAATTTTAATTTGACCGAGGCAGCTAAGTCATTGTTTACCTCACAACCAGGGGTGTCCAAAGCGATTATTGAGTTGGAAGAAGAGCTGGGCGTGGATATTTTTACGCGCCATGGCAAACGAATTCGTGGGCTAACCGAGCCGGGCAGGGTGGTATTGCGTTCGGTGGAATTGATTATGAAAGAAGTCGATAGCTTAAAACGTATCGGCAAAGAGTTTGCCGCCCAGGACAGTGGCAGTTTGACCATCGCCACCACCCACACCCAGGCGCGCTACACGTTGCCGCGCGTGGT
>JBKJLF010000204.1:0-5824 GCA_046597185.1 Burkholderiaceae bacterium
GGCAACCCCGGCTCATGATAAGGCGATTGCTGCGCTACTGGAAGAATTGACCGAGCAAGCATTCATCCACCCGGAAACAGGGCAAAGATTGATTTACATGCTTGCATGAGTGCCAAGTCTATTTCCTGCGGGATCAGGAAGTCTGATATTGTGTCACAAACACCCATAGCCACAATGGGGCACCCGCCTGCGCGCCCGTGAGAGGCGCATGCGCAAGGCGAGAAATATAATCACACCCGCCAGTTGGGGGCCAATTAAGCGCCACATCGGTAATGATTAGTTTTTGCGTGCGTCCAAATCCCTTCGCACCGATTTGCTTGCCTGCCTTTTTGCCACTTGGCTTGTTGCTGGATGAACTGGATTGACCATCGGTGGGCACGTTCGGTACCAGTGGCTGGGTTGGCGGATCATTTCCGCTGCCAGTGTCCGGCGTTACTGGCGGCGCAGCCGCTGTGGGTTCCGTCGGCGCAGTTCGGGTGCCTGCCCATGGCGGCATGGTCGATGGTGGCCAAGAACTGTTATTGGAGGTTTGATTGAGCTGGTTTTGGCATGTTTGGCTGTATGTAGCAGCCGTATGGCTACTTCTCGCGTTTGCTCCAAACCAAGTTGCCCAATCCACTCATCATTCATTTGGCGCAAATCAAAGTCAGCAAGCAATGGGATTTTTTTAGGCGCGGCAGCGCAATCGGCCTGTGGTGCCAACGATTGTGGCATGATAGATGCCGCAGCTTCAGGTGCGGGTATCTTTGCTAGATCAGATTTTGCAGTGTCGTTTATCATCAAGACGGATGATGCACAAAATTGACCAAGATTGCAACTTATTTATTGCGAATGTCGTAACGCAATGATGAAAATTAGGTTGTTAGGGGTGAGGGGAGTGAACGGTTACGTTCGGCCTACTGGCACTATTTTTTGCCTCAATTCCTGCGCCCACAGTTTGAGTTCGTTTCCAACCGCAGGATTGTCTCTCCTCATCTGTTTTAAATCAATCGGACATAAAATACCGTCGTCCCGTAACTTTTTAAGATGTGCCCGGTCGTCCATCCGAGATCATCTGCCGCTGCAAGCTCCCCATCAAAGGACTCTTTAGTACAATATACTTTTTCAAACCAGAAAAACTGTGCCGCACCCTCCCATAGGCATTGGGCTGGCAGCCCAGAAACGATCGAATCAAGGGGATCAGCCGCAGCACAATTCGATTGAACTCCCAGCCAGTTAAATAAATTGAACTCAATGCCATAGGTACGCCCTCGTCGAAATTTTAAACACCGATTATCCACAGCCTCACAAACGCATGGCATGCCGTAGATTGTGCCATTTTTAGTTGTACCTGTCACCGTCACCGGGATGGATGCCTTGCCTGCACAAAGTAACGTGTCCCGCATCGCCAGCTTCATGCATGTGCTGCCCCCACCCGGTACGGGAACTTCATGCTCGATGAATTCGTTCTCTGGCCAGACATCCTTGACGTTTTTGCGATACGTCAGTGCGCCAATGCGGTGTTTCCACAATTCGCAGAGCAAGCTGTACGTTGCTCCCTCCCGGTCAAACACGACAACAAACCGGTGCAGCATGGGGTCCGCTTCCAGTTCGGCGGACGGAGGCTGGCAGGGAACGCTGTCCAGTAGATCGGGGATAATATCTTTGAGCAGACTATCGGCCAACCCTTCGGTAACGGCCTTCGAGACCACGAAGAAGGGTCGCCCAAGCGCATCGTTCACCCAGTAGTCTGTGGTGCCGCGCAGACACAGTTTTTCACGCGATACAAAGCGCCGGGGCAGGTTGGCCGTGTCGCCATTGTAGACACGGACATGCCCATCGACGTAAAGATAAACCGCTTCTTCAGGTTCCGCCTCAAGCCAGCTTTTGCTTATTTCTTTCATCCAGGCACCCGGGTTGCCCGTAGTGGCCATTGCCGTAATTTTTGCACGCAGGGTGCGCACCTCTGGTGCGCGATCCAAGCCCACAACTTTGCCAAACTCCCCGGGTGGTATGTGGCGCAACCCTTCTGGCCTGCGAATGCGCGCCAGCGCCATGAAGCCCAGTATCAACAAAATGTGCAGGCAGCTATAAAACCCTTTTTCAAGCTTGAGATGTTTGCCGATACCGATGAACAAGCCGTTGGCACATAACGCTGGCAGCCCCACCAGAAGGCCCGCCATCGGCACGTCACAGACAGTCTCAAATCGGGTCGTCCCGCTCCCGGCAAGCCCCACCGCAGCGGCCATTCTTTCATCCGCACGGGTACAGGCCGTGCCCATTGCAGCGGCAGCTTGCGCATCAATGCTGCTGCGTTCGGTCTTGGTGCTTCCCACGTTGTTTTGGGGGAGGTTCTCGCTTGCCTTCTGCAGGCAGCACAATCGTTTTCCGGCGCAACGCTTTGCGCAGTGTAGCGTCTTCAATCCCGGCCCCTCTGGCCGCTTGTGCCGCACTGGCACCGCCAGCAATCAAGCTAACTTTCATGATGCGGAGTCGCCCACAACACCGCCGAATTATGAAATAATCACAAAATCGTGATTTGGTTCACGAGGTTTTTTATCGTCCAAAATCTGTGTTATTTCACGCTAAATTCATCTCCAAACTATTTTAACTAGGATTTTTCATGCAACAGTCTACACAGTATACTTTTTTAAATGCCAGGCAAGCCAGCGAAGCAAGCTTTCAACAATTTTTTGCTTTGTTGGAAGCTCACTTTGATGTCAGTCAGGATCCTGATCAAATTCAAATCAACCCAGAAAATGTTGCCTGGATTAAAAATAGAATCCCGGAATGTTTGCAAGTGATCGAATACGAAAATAAATTTGTCGGGGCCAGCCTGACTATTCCCTGTACAAAAAAATTAATGCATCAATTTATCGCCAATGACATCACCGAGGCAGAGTTGGCGCACAATTTGCAAACTCAAAATTGCAATTATGCCGAGATAGAAGCAATTTATCTGTGCTTTGCCATTATTCTGCCAGAGCATCAAGGGTGTGGCCTGGCCTATAAAGGGCTAACCAATTCGATTCATCAGATTTTGCCCGCCGGAAAAAAAGTAGATATATGTTATTGGCCATATTCCGCTGAAGGTCAGGCTCTTGCACTAAAAATTGCTCGCAACCTCGATTTTCCAGCCTATCCACGCCAGCCCGAGGCATAATTTAGCTGTCATTTCGCCTGGAAACAGATTCCATCGCGCCGTGATATGCCAAATTTTCTGGCTGCCTTAACCATTCGATGCCGTCCTTGTCCCACCAAACAACACCAGGGCGATAGCGAATGAAGGAGGGAATGGCAAATGACATGCTGTATGCACCGATGCCAAGAAATAATAAAAAATCGCCACGCTGCATTTTTGGTAATTCTGTGGGCTGGCGTAGCACGTCATCCTGATCACAAGAAGGGCCATAAAAACGATAGGTGATGCTTTGTTGCTGGTCTTCGTTTTTAAAATGCCGGATTGGATGATTGTAAAACAGCACTGAAGGAAACATCGTAAACGCAGCATTCATAATCAAGCTGGGCAAGTCATCATTTGGTGCAGGGCGTACCCCCACTACCTCGGTCAACAAGCCTGCGTAGGGTTCAAACAAGGTTCGCCCTGGCTCAAAAAATAATGCCGCACCACTTGCATCCAGATAGCTGCGTAATGGCGTAATGACAGCTTGCAGATACGCTGCCAAGGCGGGCAGTGGATGTTGCGCAATGTCGGTCTCTGCCAGCAGCGGGCTGATGCCAGCCAAGCCACCACCTACATCAAGCCAGGCTAGCGTAATGCCCAGTTTTTTGTGAATATCCCAACAAAATTGACTCATGCACATTGCCAATTGCTTGAATGCGTCAAAATCTCTGATATCAGTGCCGATGTGGGCATGTACTCCAGCCATCGTAAGTACATCAGATTCATGCACATATTGGGCAATGAACATGGCATGATGTGGATGGCTGGTTTCATCAAGCGGAAAGCCAAAACGATTCCATTGCTTACCAATCTGACTCAAACCCAAACGTAATCCAACAGGAATTTTCTTGCCGGGAAAATCACTGCGTACAAGTGCCTCAATACGCTGGATTTCTTCAAAATGATCGCAATGAATATACGCACCATCCTGTATTGCAGTGCGCAGTTCTTGCTCGGTTTTCATGGGGCCGTTAAAAATAATCTGCTGCGCCGGTACGCCCAAAAATTTGGCCATTTCATATTCAGGTCCGGACACCACTTCTGCCCAAGCCCCTGCCTGATGCAGTTTGGCGAGCAAACCACGCAAAAAATTGGTTTTGTAAGAGATTGAAATAACTGCCTTGGGATACAAGCTTTTTGCCGCATCGGAAAACTCGGCAAATCGGGCTAAGATGCCATCGCCATCAATCACAAATAAAGGAGACGTATATTCTTGCAATAAACGCTGTGCGAATTGCGCATCCATCTCTGAAAACAGCGGCTTCATCATCCTGCACGCGCCCCGGCTTTATGATCAATACGAATATTGCGAAAATTCACTTGATCAAAATAAAAACGCAATAACTTTTCATTGTCACACCAATCAGGTGCGCACTGTGCAGGAAATACCGCTGGGCCATTGGCAAGCGCTACGGCTTGCGCCATATCATCTTGCAGCAAAGAATCCAGACGGCGCGAGAATATTTCGCCTCTGGCAGTTTTGGAAAATTCATCCCAGTCAACAAGGTCGCAACCGAGTATTTTTGCTAGCAAGGCATTATCATAAGGTTCGGTATTGCAAGGCCGAATAAAATCCAGCGGTTCCTGCAACATGACATTGACGGTTAATGCATCTGTCAGTATATCTACCGGGCAATATGTCATCCCTTCACCTCGCCAGATTTGCTTGATGTTCTGTGCAATTTCCATTAAGCGCCACCAACTATAATGCAAGCCCGGATCTACCCCAATCTTGCTATGACCAAAAATATAGGGCGATTCACACAATGTCACAGACAGAAAACGATCATGCGCTACCCATTTTAATATCTCTTCATTGACCCATTTCATTTGTGCATACCCGGAATACCACCAGGAATCGCCACGGCGAAAATTGTCAGGGCATTCAGAGTATAAGCGTGCACCAATACTGCCCATATAACTGAGGTGCTTTGTGCAGCCGTCCAGGCAAAATTGAATAATTTGCAATAACCCCATGACCCAATCATCGCGCATCGCCAAATATGGGCTGTCATAGTCAGTTGAGCTGGCGCAACTAAATACTAATTGCACCTTTTCCGTCAAAGCCTGATATCCGGCAAGCGCCAAGCCCCAATTTTTTTGCGTTGCCGAGGCATTCACAAAGGTGATTTTATCCCGGTCAAACGCTGGCACTTTATATTGATTGACGGCATCTTCAAAGCGCTCGTCACAAGTTTGTTGCTGTGACGCACGCACCATAACAATAATTTGCCTGATATTTGGCTCCAGCGATAATCTGGCCGCTAAATGAACGCCAACAAAGCCATTTCCACCAATAATTAAAGCGACCTTTTTTTCGCTATTGGGTAAAAATGTCGCCTTTTTAACCATCGGATTCAAAGTCGGCCGCAGCAAATTTTTATCACCAGCATTTAATGCGGCAATATCAGAAAATTTTCCTGAGAAAAACAGTCCTGAACAGGCAGGTGATAAATTGGTTGGCATATTACTCCTGGGAATGAGTTTTGATATGGTGCAGTGCGGGAAAGGGGGGTATATTACCTGATGCAGGAGAATTTTGCAAATGTAAGCCTTGTCTAATGAGGTATGAGCCCAGTCGAGTAGGCCGCCGGAACTTCCCCGACAGCCTCTCACAGAACCGGACGTGAAACTCTCGCTTCATCCGGCTCTTGTTATTCA
>JBKJLF010000313.1:0-4827 GCA_046597185.1 Burkholderiaceae bacterium
GGGGGGGGGGGCCGCGTGGGGTAAGAGAACAGGGCGGGGAAGGGCAAATGAAAACGCCTTGCGCGACTGCCGCAAGGCGTGTGGTTGATGCGCTTGCCGGGTATTTGACCCCGGGTACTTATTTGATGCGCATGTCGTTCTTGACCGATTTCACGCCATTCACCCCACGTGCCACGTTCACGGCGGTGGCGACATTGTCTGCCGAACGCACGAAGCCACTCAATTGCACCACGCCCTTAAATGTTTCAACATTGATTTCAAGTACTTTGAGTGATGGCTCATTCAAAATTGCCGCCTTGACGCTGGTGGTAATCACGGTGTCATCCACATATTGGCCTGTGCTTTCCTGGGTGGGTGTTGAGGCGCAACCGACAACCGTCGTCAACATCACGGCGGCGAATACGCAAGTGCAGACTTGGGCGAAGAGTGGGGATACAATTTTATTGATTTTCATTTTTTATGCCTTGGTTGGTGATGCAAAAGGGGAGATACATTATATTGTGGGTAGCCAAAATCAATGCCATTGAGTGTGCTGCCCGGCAATAAACCAAGGGTAATCGTTGGCGCTTGCCAATTCTGTGCGGTAACGCGCATTCGCGTGAATTAGCGTGAATTAGGTTGAATTTGGTTGAATGAGCGTGAATGAGTGTGAATGAGCGTGAATGAGTGTGGGCGAACCACCTTTTGCGCAATTGCAGCGCAAAGATGGCGCGAGCGTGCCGGTGAGTATTGCGTGGCGCGCCTTGCAGGTGCTTGAGAACTGGATTTTGGTGGGGGTGGTCAGCAGCGCTTTGGCACTGTTTGGGCAAAAAAAAACGGGCAGGAATCGAAAAGATTCCCGTCCGTTGCTTCATACAAAGCGGCTGCCCTTCAGATATTTTTGAAACGATGAAACCTGTCGTTCCGCTTCATCCTTATCCACCCCATACGCTTGTTGGATTTTTTCAAGCAACCGATCCCGACTGCCGCCAATTTCATCAAAATTCTCACTGGTTAATTTGCCCCATTGTGCTCTTACCTGATTTTTGTAATGCAACCAGTTCCCTTCAATAAGCTTCCAGCTCATCTTGTTCTCCTTAAAGATTATGCAAATGAAACTCGATGCTGATCGCTTATGGATTGCGCGACAGCACGCCAGCGTTGACTTTGACCTTATCGCCCACCCGGAAATCAGGGGCGCTGGCAAAGGACAGGGTTTGCGTTGCGCCATTGTCCAGGCGCACCAATACTTCATAATGCTGGGCTTTGTTGATATTCCCCTCAATCGCACGGCCTGCATACGCGCCGCCTACCGCACCAGCGATTTGCGCTGCCGTACGGCCATTGCCGTGGCCAACCTGCCTGCCCAGCAAGGCACCAATCACCCCACCACCGATGGTGCCCAGATAACTACCATCGCCCCTGATTTCGATCAAGTTGACTGCCTCAACCGTGCCACAATTGCGGCAAACTTGAGCGATGGGTGCAGGTGCGGCCGGATTTTGCAAATTTTGCTTCAAGCGGGCACTGCCAAGCTGATCACCCACCCGCAGGTTCACCGTCACCGCGCTGGTGGGCGTGATCCGGTCACCATTGCGGATGGTGTAAGTGGTGGCGTACTCACCGGGATTGTCTTCTTGCATAAACAGTTTGCCGCGCACGCCAGCAATCGACAATTCGGCCTTGCCGCCCGGGGTGCCATTAAACGCGAAATGCAATTCATTGCCAGGGCTTAACTCATTGATTGGCGTTACATGAAAGCGTTCGATTTTGGGCAGGGGGCCGACGTTGCCTGAGTTGTTGTGATAACCGACATTGATTTGCAAAGATTCACTCAACACCGAACTGATGACTTGCGTGCCGACTCGCAAATTGGCCGTTACCGGGCTGCGTGCGCTGATTTTGTCATTATTGCTGATGGTATAGCTGCCTTCGTATTGACCCGCTTCCGTTTCATACAGGGGCACATTACGGGTCGCGCCAGCAATGCGCAAGGTAGCCTGGCCACCCGGCGTGCCGTAGAGCGCAAACTTTAATTCAACACCGGGACTAAGGCGGCGTACTTCATCGACATTAAAGCCATCAATACGTGGGCCGCGCGCACTGTTATTGTTATTGTTGTTATTGTTGTTGGTATTGTTTTGGTATTCCTGTGCGCTGGCCTGGATGGGCAGTAAAGCCAGCGGCATCAAGGCGGACATGGCGACGATGGTGATGATGCGTTTTGGTGTGATTTTCATGTGGTTTTCCTGTTGATTGGTGTTTTGCGTGGCCCGATGCGATCAATTCGGTTGAATTGATCGTAAATTCTTTGTGCCAGTTCACACCATAGCCTGATTCGGCCAGTCGGTCTGTGCGCTGGCGTACATGGTTGCCAAATGGCAATCAGGATAAAAGAATGGCTGCAGCTATTTGGGTTCGTTGGCGCACAGAGCTGTTGCCCGCAGTAGCGCATAGTCTGGCCAGTTCCCTGTAGTCCCAACACTTTTAAATGGATTAATCATGAATACGCCTTCAAACCGTTCCAATCGTATCGCTGCAATCGCCACTGCCGGCATCGCTACTGCCCTGGTGCTTTCCATATTGGGCGTGCTGCCTGGCTGCAATCAGGCACAAGATGGGCGTGCCGCCGCGCCGCCCACCACTATTGGCACCGTGGTGGATGAATCGGTACTAAGCACCAAAGTCAAAAGCGCCCTGATGGCGAGTGACGATATTAAAAGTCTCGATATCAAAGTCCAGATCAACAAGGGGGTGGTCATGTTAAGCGGCTTTGCCGAAAACGCCAGCCAAATCGAGCGTGCGATTGCGGTGGCACGCAGTGTCGAAGGGGTGACCAGCGTGGACAACCAGTTCAGCCTGAAAGATGGCAAGCAAACCATTGGCCATAAAATTGACGACACCCTCATCACCACCAAAGTCAAAGCGGCCTTGTTGGCAGATGACAACATGAAGAGCCTGGATGTCGCGGTCATTACCAGAAATGGCGCAGTCCAGCTCAGTGGTTTTGTGAATAATCCGGATCAGTTGAAGCGTGCGGTGGTGATCGCCAAAAGTGTCGAAGGCGTCACCAACGTGGTGGATCACATGGATATGAAGAAATGATTAAAATGCCTGATTTCAAACGCCACACACTGGCTGGGCTTTGGCAGCGAGTCCAAATTCAATAACGCCAGCAACAACGCCAGCAACAACGCCAGCAAAATGATGGTTCGCACCTTCATTTTGCGGCTTGTGTTGATCATCGCAACAGATTCCCGGCACCCAGCAAACCGATCAGACCCACCAGGATCAGGTACACCGCCACGATGGTGGATAATAAGCGCGGATAGATCAAAATCACGATTCCAGCGATCAGCGACACGATCGGGACAATGCTAAGGGAAATCTGCATGGGGTAGCTCTTTTTAAAAGGTATTGAAAATGGATTCATCGGAAGGTCATGCTCAGGTACTGCAACAAGGTGTCCATTATAGATTGTTGGCTGCGCTTGTATGTGGGCTGGCACACGCAAGGCGCAATTATTTCATTTGACTGAGGCACCGCGCTGTGTGCGTTATCGTACTGAATTGTTTCAAAAAACAGTCTATAACGTGTTCATCGAAAGCAACAACTCATTCGATTCAATTTTTACAGGAAAAACATAATGCAAAAAAATTTACAAAAATGGTTGATCGCTTTGTGCGGCGCCAGCACCTTGCTGATGGTGGGCTGTAGCAGCCTGAAAACCCCGGCCACCGTGGATGTGGCGGTTTCCAAAGCAGCGCTGGAAAATGCTGCGGGTGCGGGCGGTGCTGAATATGCCCCGGTCGAAATGAATTTGGCACGTGAAAAAATGGCCATGGCCAATAAAGCGATGGCAGCCAAAGACTACAAGCAAGCGGTTGATCTGGCCAACCAGGCTCAGGTCGATGCCAAACTGGCGCAAAGCAAAGCCAATTCGGCCAAATCACAAGCGGCGGCGAATGCCTTGCAAGACGACATCCGGGTGTTGCGTGAAGAGTTGGTGCGCGCCAATAATCAATAAGCATTCGGCGCAAAAGCCGTTGCGTCACCCCTCAATCTTTTCGCAGTTTAATTTTCACACTGTGGCGCTTGCCGCCATTGTCATCTCAAGGATAGCATCATGAAAAAAAATCATCTCACCCCCGCGCTGTTTGCGCTCTCGATTCTGGCCAGTGCCTGTAGTTCGGTGCCCACCAGCACCAGTTTGCTTGATCAAACCCGTGGCGATTATGTGGCCGCGCAAAATAACCCGAATGTCAGCACCTATGCGGCGTTGGAAATGAAGCAGGCAAGCGAGGCCATGCAGCAAGCCAATGTCCTGGCTGGCGAGCATGGCAGTGCTGAAAAAGTGGATAAGCTGGCCTATCTTGCCAAGCAAAAAATTGCCTTGACCCAGGAAGTGGCCAAACAAAAATCAGCGCAAGCCGATATAGCCAACGCGGGTAAGGAGCGCGATCAAATTCGGCTTGAACAACGAACCAACGAAGCGGATCGGGCCAAACTGAGCGCAGAACAAGCCAGGTTGGCCACACAAATGGCGCAGAGCGAAGCGGACCGGGCGAAACTTCAAGCTACACAAGCCAAACAGGCGACTGACGATGCCCAGCGCCAGACGCAAGATGCGCAGGCGCACGCCAGCCAGTTGGAGGCGCAGTTGGCTGAGCTGGCGGCAAAAAAGACCGAGCGCGGCATCGTTATCACCCTGGGTGATGTTTTGTTTGGCACCGATCTGGCGCGCTTGAACCCGAATGGTATGCGCACGGCGCAAAAACTGGCAGAAATTTTACAGCAAAATCCGCAACGTACCGTGGTGGTGGAAGGTTTTACCGATAGCACCGGCAG
>JBKJLF010000346.1:0-3293 GCA_046597185.1 Burkholderiaceae bacterium
CCCTGAAACTTCGGGCATTGGCATCAAGCCTGTGTCGCGCGAAGGCACTACCCGTTTGGTGCGCAAAGCGATTCAGTACGCAATTGACAACGACAAGCCGTCGGTGACGATTGTGCATAAAGGCAACATCATGAAATACACCGAGGGTGGTTTCCGTGACTGGGCGTATGAATTGGCGCAAAAAGAATTCGGTGCAGAGCTTATCGATGGTGGCCCATGGTGCAAATTCAAGAACCCAAAAACCGGACGCGAAATTATCGTCAAAGATTCGATCGCTGATGCATTTTTGCAACAGATTTTGTTACGTCCTAATGAGTATAGCGTCATTGCAACACTCAACTTGAACGGTGATTACATCTCCGACGCCTTGGCGGCACAAGTGGGTGGTATCGGGATCGCTCCGGGTGCCAATCTTTCCGACTCGGTGGCGATGTTTGAGGCAACGCATGGTACTGCGCCAAAATACGCTGGCAAAGACTACGTGAACCCCGGTTCATTGATCTTGTCGGCGGAAATGATGTTGCGCCACATGGGGTGGGTTGAGGCCGCAGATTTGTTGATCGATTCCATGCAAAAATCGATTGCTTCGAAAAAGGTCACCTATGACTTCGCACGCTTGATGGAAGGTGCGACTCAGGTTTCGTGCTCCGGTTTTGGCGATGTCATGATCGAATATATGTAAGTTGAACCTGGTAATGCATGGTTGCATTGCTAGGCGAATGAAATTTGCTATGTTTTTTTAATGAAGTGGGGCTGGATTGTTTCCGGCACCTGCTTTTTGTAGCGGTAACTGCTGTAACGATGCATCACTGAGGATTTGGTGGAAGTGGGCGTAAAAAAGCCCCGACTAGCGGGGCATTATGCATTGGGTGAAATGCGGTATTAATCTGCGCCCTGAATATTTGAAGCTTGCTTGCCTTTGGGGCCTTGCGTGACTTCGAATGAGACTTTTTGACCTTCTTTGAGCGTCTTAAATCCGTTCATCGTGATTGCGGAAAAATGGGCAAATAAGTCCTCACCGCCGTCATCCGGAGTAATGAAGCCGAATCCTTTGGTGTCATTGAACCACTTAACTTTACCTGTTGCCATAAAAAGAACTTTCTAATAAAAACTAATCACACGAGCCATCAAAGCAAGAAGCGTTACGTTGCCCCCTCTAACTTGCTCACTCCATATCGGGTAAACTGAAATCAGTGACGCTTACCGATATATAGCATTGTTGGCCCAATAAAATTCAATGTCAAGCCGTTTTGAAAAGTGCGCCGCGAAAAGCAATAATATTCGTCGTAATTCAACATAAAGCAACGAAAAAACGACTCTTGAATTCTGAGAACGGGCCGCCATCTGCGAACAAGTCAGAAAACGCGTAATATTAGAAACTGAAATGCAATCGCGCATCTGTTTGTGCGTTGCTCCGACTGAGAAAGCATTAGAATAGACGTATGGCAACCAGGCACGATAGTGGTACAGTCCTTGAGCGGCAAGCTGAGAAGCTGAAACCGCCCCCGATGTACCAAATTTTGATCCTCAATGATGACTACACACCGATGGAGTTTGTAGTAGCCATCCTTCAGGAATATTTTAACAAGGATCGCGAAACGGCCACCCAGATTATGCTGAGTGTCCATCGTGAAGGTAAAGGCGTGTGTGGCGTGTATTCCAAGGATGTCGCTGCCACCAAGGTGGAATATGTATTGGCCCATGCCCGAAGGGCTGGACACCCGCTGCAATGCGTGATGGAGGAAGTATGATCGCTCAGGAATTGGAAGTTAGTCTGCACATGGCGTTTGTGGAAGCACGGCAAGCACGGCATGAATTTATCACCGTGGAGCATTTGTTGCTTGCTTTGCTCGACAACCCATCGGCAGCCGAGGTAATGCGCGCTTGCGCGGTCCATATTGAGGACTTGCGTAAGACGCTGACCAATTTCATTGGCGATAATACGCCAACGGTGCCGGGTACGGGGGAAGTGGATACGCAACCCACCTTGGGCTTTCAGCGCGTGATTCAACGTGCGATCATGCATGTGCAATCGGCATCGAATGGCAAAAAAGAAGTGACGGGTGCCAATGTGCTGGTCGCTATTTTTGGCGAAAAAGATTCGCATGCGGTGTATTATTTGCATCAACAGGGTGTGACCCGCTTGGATGTGGTTAATTTCATATCGCATGGGGTGCGCAAAGATCAGCATGTGGATGCGCAAAAAGCGTCCGAAGGGGCGGATGACAATCAGGCTGACGGACCGCAAAAAGAAAGCCCACTCGATCAATTTACGCAGAACCTGAATCGTCAGGCCGCAGACGGTAAGATCGACCCCTTGATCGGGCGCGAATCTGAAGTGGATCGCGTGATTCAGATTTTATGCCGGCGGCGCAAAAACAACCCCTTGCTGGTCGGCGAGGCGGGTGTTGGCAAAACTGCCATTGCAGAGGGGCTGGCCTGGCGCGTGACGCAAAAAGAGGTGCCGGACATCCTGCTGGATGCGGTCGTGTTTTCGCTGGACATGGGCGCGCTGTTGGCGGGCACCAAATATCGCGGCGATTTCGAACAACGCTTAAAAGCCGTGCTCAAGCAATTGAAAGACAATCCCAACGCGATTTTGTTTATCGACGAAATTCACACCATCATCGGTGCAGGTTCGGCTTCGGGTGGTACGCTGGATGCCTCGAATTTATTGAAGCCAGCTTTGGCCAATGGCCAGCTCAAGTGCATCGGAGCCACTACCTACACCGAATTCCGGGGTGTGTTTGAAAAAGACCATGCGCTCTCGCGCCGCTTCCAAAAAGTGGATGTGGTGGAGCCAACGGTAGAACAAACCGTCTTGATCTTGCGCGGTTTGAAATCGCGTTTCGAAGAACATCATGGCGTCAAATATTCCGCTTCTGCCCTCACTTCGGCGGCAGAATTGTCGGCGCGCTTTATTAACGACCGTCATTTGCCGGATAAAGCGATTGACGTGATCGATGAAGCGGGTGCGGCCCAACGTGTTTTGCCCAAGTCAAAACAGAAAAAGACGATAGGCAAAGCCGAGATCGAAGACATCATCGCCAAGATTGCGCGGATTCCGCCGCAATCGGTTAATCAGGATGACCGTAACAAATTGCAAACTATCGAGCGTGATTTGCGCAATGTGGTGTTTGGGCAAGACCCGGCGATTGAAGCCTTGGCAGCTGCCATCAAAATGGCGCGCGCTGGTTTGGGTAAAACCGACAAACCGATTGGTTCCTTCCTGTTCTCTGGCCCGACCGGTGTGGGCAAGACGGAAGTGGCGCGTCAATTGGCCTTTACATTGG
>JBKJLF010000489.1:0-3036 GCA_046597185.1 Burkholderiaceae bacterium
CCGTGCAAACAGTTAAAACATTACAAGCAATACAAGCAGGGCAAACCGCAAAAATCAGCGAACAGGAATTAAGCCAAGAAGCCGCCAAAGCGATTCGTAACGCCCGTATTTTGCTGGCTGAAGACAATGAATTTAACCAGGAAATCGCTGTCGAGTTATTGGAATCGGTCGGCGCATTCGTCACTGTGGCCAACAATGGTGCCGAAGCGGTGAAAATGGCGCTGGAGAGCGAGACCGTGTTTGATTGCATTTTAATGGACGTGCAAATGCCGGTGATGGATGGCTTTCAAGCCACCGCCAAAATCCGTGGCGAACCCCGCTACGCCAGGGTGCCGATTCTGGCCATGACGGCCAATACCCGCAGCGAAGACCGCCAACGCGGCAGCATCGTTGGCATGAATGATTTTCTGACCAAACCCACCCCACCAGCGGTGCTGTATGCCATGTTGGGCAAATACTTAAGCCAGCATCGACAAGTATGAACGATGCCATTTTTGATTAAAACCAACCCGGCAGAATATTGCGCCAAAAACGAGGAATAACCTGGGCGCAACAATCTTTGCCCCAGGCAGGACAATTACCGCTTCACCCACACAATAACTGCTATGATACGTAACCAGTGCCATCTTGCAACCATCTTGCAACCATCGCGCAACCATCGCGCAACCATCGCGCAACCAGGTTTCAATCCTGTAGGCTGGCCAAACACAGGCATCATAATCATGTTTGCAACTTACGCCATGGCATTTTTTAGGGAAGAAAGGAACGCGCCGTATGCAAAACAATACCCCCCACGGCTCGGTTTATGCTACTAGGCAGCACGCCAAAATGCTCACTATTTGGGTAGCCACAACTATCCTGATTGTGTTCGGGATTGCACTATGGGAGCTGCATAATAAGTATGCGGAAGTGGACAAGCGCTCGTTCATACGCACCCAAAACCTGTCCAAAACGCTGGATTTGAGCATCAACGGCATCATTGGCGTGATCGAAGTCTCGTTAGCGGCCTGTAGCGATGAATTCGAACGACAAATTAGCGCCGGCAAGATTGATGAGCCCGTCATCAACCAGTTTCTGCTACGCCAGCAAGAACGACTGCCAAGTACCGGCATTTTGCTGGCCACCAATGAACAGGGCAAAGTCCTCTATGGAAAAAATGCCGCAATCTCAACGGTCAGCATTGCTGACCGCGACTATTTCATTTTTCTGCGCGACCATCCCAAAGCAGGTTTGCATATCAGCAAGCCCGTTATTGGGCGGGTCTCGAAAAAATGGAGTTGGCCTTTTGCACGCCGCATCAACAAGGCCGATGGTACGTTTGGTGGTGTCATTTTGGCATCGATTGAAATAAATCAACTTAACCAGATTTTTTCAAGTATTGAATTACCAGCAGGTAGCTCCATCGCCTTGCGCGACACCAGCCTGAATTTGATCACCCACTACCCGCAGCCGAAGCAGATAACAACGGCCACAGACAATCGGGTTCTCTCACCCGAATTTATGGCGGCACTCAAAAAAGATGCCCAATCAGGCAACTATATTGCCCTCAGTAGCGGATTTGATGACAGCAATTCCCTGCGCAGCTACCGCCACAACCAGCACTACGGTTTTTTCATCAATGTCGGGTTGGATTATGGTAAGCTACACGCCGATTGGCAGCACGAAGCCACCATAATAGGCGGCCTGGTGAGCAGTTTTATCGTTGCATCACTACTGGCTTTGCACTTGATCCGGCGTGCATGGCGGCAGCAAGAATTGGACGCAGTAGCATTACAAACCAAGCAAGCTGCGCTGTTGCAAGCGGTTGAGCAGGAGAAACAGCTTTCCAGCCAAATTGCCGATAAAAACGCCCAATTGCTGGCGCATACCCAACGCCTGGACGATACGGTAGCGCAACGCACGGCTGAACTCAATACATCGCTCATTATCGCCAAGCAAGCCCAAGCCGATGCCCTGTTCATAAAAAACCAGCTTCAAGCCGTGATTGAAGCGATCCCCTTTGCCGTGTTTGTTAAAGACCCCTGCAGCCGCTTTATTTTAATGAATCGGGCGTGTGAAATGCAGTGGGGCATGCGTTTTGAGCAATTGCAAGGCACCGATGGCAGCCAAATTTTTCCGCCCGAGCAAATGGCACACTTCTTAAAGATGGATCAACAAGCCTTTGCCCGAGGCGAGGCATTTGATCTTGAAGAGGAAATTTGGAGTGAACCACTCCAGCAAAATCGCATTGGGCAAACCTTTAAAAGCCCGGTTTTCGATGCCGATGGCAAAGCGCTTTACCTGGTGTGCGCCATTGTAGACATTACCGAGCGCATCAATGCCAGTCTGGCCCTGCAGGCGAGCCAGGCAGAGTTAAGGGCATGGAATGCCACATTGGAAGCCAAGGTGGCCGAGCGCACCGAAGCACTGTCGCAAGCAAAGCAGGAGGCAGAAGCCGCTACCCGCGCCAAATCGGAATTTCTTTCCAATATGAGCCACGAAATCCGCACCCCCTTGAATGCGATTATTGGCCTGTCCTACCTGGCGCAAAAAACCGCCGCCGACCCCAAACAAGCCACGCATCTGAAAAAAATTCATCTCTCGGGGGAGCACTTGCTGGGCGTGATTAACAATATCCTCGATTATTCCAAAATTGAAGTGGACATGTTGGTGATTGAATCGAGTGATTTTGAATTGCGCCAAATGCTGGACACCGTGCGCGATTTGATTGAACCCAAAGCGCAAGAAAAAGGCTTGCAGTATGCGCTGGAACTGGACCCCACCCTGCCTGCCATGCTGCGTGGTGACCCGTTCCGGCTCACTCAGATATTACTCAATTTTGCTGCCAATGCCATCAAGTTCAGTAGCACCGGCACCGTGCTCATGCGCGTTAGGCAAGCTGAACAAAACGCCACCCATTGTTGGCTGTTAATGGAAGTCAAGGATAGCGGCATCGGCTTAAGTGCAGAGCAGCAAGCACAATTGTTCCAGCCGTTTCATCAGGCCGATACCAGCACCACGCGCCAATTCGGTGGCACCGGGCTGGGGCTATCCATT
>JBKJLF010000506.1:0-12398 GCA_046597185.1 Burkholderiaceae bacterium
AACACCCCGAATTATGAAATAATCACAGAATCGTGATTTTGTTCGCGAGGTTATCGTCCAAAATCTGTGTTATTTCACGCTAATCAGCTTGACTGTCTACTAGTCTGGCGTTTTGAACTTTTGCCCGATGCAGTCAGGCGGCGACAGTATCAAGTGCAAGGGATGCGCGTTGTACCTTGGGTGCGCCAGCCTTGCGCGCTTGCCACAGATCATAGGCGGCTTGCTGCGCTATCCACACATCGGCATTGCCGCCATTTTCCAACCCTAGCCAGCCTTCCAGGCGTAGCGCCATCTCTGGCGAAATGGCGGCGCGGCCATTTAGCACACGCGACAAGGTGGCGCGGGTGACATTAAGTTGTGTTGCGGCTTGTGTTACGTTCAAGCCCAAGGCAGGAAGAATGTCTTCCCGCAAAGTTTCGCCGGGGTGCGGCGGGTTAAACATGCGTGTCATTTTAGTCCTTTCAGTGATAATCCTGATAATCCACCAGTACCGCATCACCATCTTCAAATTTAAAGGTAATGCGCCAATTGCCATTCACCATGACAGAATAATGCCCCACCAAGTCACCAGAGAGCGCATGTAAGCGCCATCCGGGCACATTCATATCATCAAACGTTTTGGCAATGTCCAGTTTGACCAGTTGCCTACGTAAACGCGGCGCATGATGCGGCTGAATACCTTTTTTGTTGCCAGTCTCGAAAAAGGTTTGCAAACCCTTGTGTCTGAATGTTTTTATCATGGTCTTTATTGTATAGCGTAACGTCTCACATATCAAGCACTAACGACGATTTTTAAACCCGGCGCGGTTGGTACAAAATCAATTCCGGCCTGTTCCAAAATCCACGCCTCAATTTTCACATGCCACATGCGCAGCAAATCCAGCGGGCGGCGAATGTAATTCTGTTCACGCACACCTTGCGGCGCGCACCAGTGATAAGCAAGGCTTGAAGGTAGGCACTGATAACCGGGTTGCCCAATTGCCCGACAACGGCGAACCACGGGCGCAATTGTTCGCGCTGCAATACGTCATTTTTGACATTGGCTTTCCCCAAGCTTTCGCGGGCTTTTTTGCTTTTTGCCGGGTTGCTTGTGATGATGTCGGCATAGGCCGGATTTGTAGCGCACCAGTTCAGGCAGGCTTTCAAGAGTCGCAAGGCCAAGTGGGCGTAGGTCGGGCGGGTTGCCAATTCCGAATGAATCCATGTTTCCACCTTGGCGGGCGTTAAATCGGCCAAACGAACCGCGGCCAATTCTGCAAGCGGCCCCGGCTTGGTCGGCTTCGGGCTTCTGGTTCGCTTTTCGCCACCCAATTGAATGATTTTTACATGGTCGTCAAAATGGTGTTGTGACCATATAATTTGTACCCCATTTGTACCCCACTTATGAGTATGCAGATCAACTTCGATCAATGCAACAAAATAGTTTTATCCATATAATAATTGATAAATAAGGGAATTAATGATTTTCTCGATGTTAATCAACGGAAATAAACCAGTGTTTTTGCTGATTCGTAATCAGTAGGTCTGAGGTTCGATTCCTCTCATCAGCACCAAGAAACTTTTTTAAATCAGAGGGTTGCCGTATTTTTGGGCAGCCCCTTTTGTTTTTTTGCACTGATTTTCTTGTTGTTGAGATGTTGTTCAAGGGGGGGGGGGGGGCTGGCGATGAAACATTGCTGTTCAACCAAGTGATGACTATCGGCACTTCTACAAAAAATTGTTCTGTGGTAAGATTCGCCGTCAACAGAACGAATGGTTTGCTAACTTGCTTTGGCAGCCGCTTCCCGGCGTCTTCAATTTGCATTCTGCTTACGGTTGCCGCCAAGCTGTTTGACGATGTGTTAACCTTGATTAATGTAGAATAACCTGACAGGAATCCCTTGAAAAAACTTGTAATTTGCATGACCCTTGCCCTTTCATCCATGGCCGCCGTGGCCGATGCGCAGGCGTGTAGTACCAATTGTTTTAACAAACGCTTTATTTATTTCGGCGGCAACTTTGTCAAGGCAGCTTCCACCGCTGACACCACGTTTGCCAAACTCAAGGAAGTGATCAAGACCGGTTCTGAGCTTGGCTACAACGGCATCATGCTCAATCCTGCCGGATCGGGTGCGTTCTCGACCACGGTCGGCAACATGGTGACGCCGTATTTCAATAACAACTTCAAGGAACTGGTGGCCTATGCCGCCAGCCTGAACATGGAACTGATCCCGGTTGGCCTGACGCCGGAATCGATTACCTCAATCGATGCCAGCCTGATCGAAGCCATTCCCGTTAAAAACCGACCATTTGTGGTGGCGGGCGGGGTTGCCAGCGCCAGCGGCAGCGACGCTGCGCCACTGACCGACTTTGAAGTCAGCAATGGCGGCTGGGACTTGTGGGATGGCATTACGCTTGATGCCACCGTGGGCCACAGCGGCAAGAACTCCGTCAAGTTTGACCAGAGCCGCAAACTGGATAGAATGCGCATGCATCGCGCCATCAGCAATTTGCAGCCGTTTACGGCGTACCGCATGTCGTTTTGGATCAAGACCAGCGATTTCGATGCGCCGCTGACCCTGCAGATACTTGATGGCCAGGCGGCCAACCCGGTTTACCGCAATGCTTCCAACGCGCTGGGGCTGGGCACCGATGCCAACGGCAAATTCAATGCCGCAGGCAATACGCTGGCGCTCAACCAGGACTGGAACCAATACACGGTCGATTTCAATACCCTGAACAACAGCACGGTTCACATCTATCTTGGCACCTGGAATCTTGGCAGCGCTGGCCGTAACGGTGCGGCCTGGGTTGATGACGTGCGGGTCAAGGAAGTGGGCTTGAACCATGTGGTGAGGCGCGCTACGGTGCCGGTGGTGGTCACTTCGGAAAACGGCAGTGTTACCTATACTGAAAACACCGACTACACCGTTGGTGTTGAAGCGCTGGCGATCCCTGGCACTTCTGCCATCCGTAACGGTGACAGGCTCAACGTCAGTTGGGGCCAGTCGGCGCGCGGTATGGCGTCTACCTGGGGCGCGCCCGCCAGTGCCTGCTACCCCGAATATTTTAGCAACAGCAAAAGTGTGGTCAACAATACCTTTGCCACCCTGCAAAGCAAGAAAAGCTTTTTCGTCTACTTTGACGAATGGCGCATCATGAACTGGGACAAGAAATGCACTTACAATTCGGCAGGTACTTATCTGGCCGAGACCTTCAAGGGTGTGCAGCAAGGCATTTACGAACTGAATCCGTCCGCCGAAGTGTATGTCTGGAATGACATGTTTGACCCGTACCACAATGCCAAAACCTCGTACTGGATGGTCAACGGCGACCTGACTGGCGGCATTGCCGGGCTTGGCCCGAAAACCATTGTCGTCAACTGGAACGAAGCCGCAGACCAGCAAGTTAATTCGCTCAAGTACTTTTCCTGGAAAGGCTTTAAGCAATTGATCGCCCTGTACTATGACGACAATGCCACGCTCGACAAGACCAACAAATGGTTGACCAATCTGAGCGCAGCACAAGCGCAAAGCGTGACCGGGGTGGATGGTTTTGTCTACACCACATGGGCCGATAATAGCGGCTATGCGGACTTGAAGAAGGTGGCTGATTTGCTCAAGGCGAGCGGACGTTGGCCGAAGTAAAGCGTGATGCAATTTGAGGTTTGAACTGCACTGGCTCCGGTTGGAGCCAGTGCTCATTGTATGGCGTGTCATTTAAGGAATCACATTGCCGAAGTAGGTCGAAATTTCCGGCCAAATCTTCTTGATCGAGACCCCGGAATTCGGGCAGCCGCCCAGGTGGTGCAAGGCGATAGTCTTGTTCGTACTGCCTTCCAACACTGGCGAGCCTGAAGAACCGCCTATCGTGTCGCACATGTATTGGGTGTTCACGCCGTTCAAAGCCACATCGATTGCGCACAAACCGGTGGTATTAATGGTAAAAATATTTATTATTTAAATAATATTGCTCTTCTGGTAGATGCGGTCATATCCATACGAAAATGCTGTTGTTTTTTTTAAAATGTAGGTTAAACGCAAACAGCACGCAAAAAAAGCGGCTGCCTTGTTGCCTTGCCTTGTCTCCTTCAGCCGGGCACCATAAAGTAATATTATATTTAAACAGAAGTGCTTGCAATGTTTTTCTGCTCTTATCTGAGATTGTTTTATGGAGATAAATTGACTATGGGAAATATTGCTGACTCATGGAATAATTCTCTGAGGATTTAGTCCATTATTTACTTGTCAATTTTCCTGGTCGTCGCGCGCAGGGCCTGGTAACGGTTTAAAAATCCCAACTGGTTGGCTCTTGAATTGCTACCTTATTCTTTTCATGGCGAAATTTTGAAATGGCTTGGTACACCACCATGCGCGCACGGTTGATGCCGCCCAGCGGTCTGTGTTCTGCCGAACAACGCGCTGTGTTGAAGGAAATGTTTTCGCCAAATTCACGCTGTTTTTCACTGTCAAATTCCTGACGTGGAATTTTAATGCTGGCTACTTTGCGAAATGGTGAATCGACCTCCGACCATTGCACGCCGGGGTCTTCAATCGGCATGGCGTTGGCATCGGTTTGAAACTGTACGGCAAAATCGAAACGCACATCGCGCTCAGCCAGGGTTTTGGCCATGGCCAGGCGCAAGAAGTTGTAATCGGGATTATCGGGTATCGGCTCGGGTTCGTCAAAATAAGGAATCGCCGAATACTTGACCGCCCGCTTTCCCAGTAAATAGGGCGTGGAACTCCAATAACGCACCTGTAATGGGTTGGCAAAACTCTTCATCGATTTGAGCAAATTCCAATCCATGCGCCAATGCGTCAGGAAAAACCAGGCCAGGGCAAGTGGGCCGCCCGTCAAGCCTTTGATCAGGTCATCGAATTCTTGCACATCGCGTGCCATAAAAAAGCTGGAACTGATGAGGACAAAATCCATATTCGGGCTATCGGTTTCATCTGGCAGGAGCTTGGGGCCGGGCACGCCCATCACCTTGATCGCCATGCCACGGATGTCGGGCTTGATATCCGGCTCCATCAGGTTTTGATTGGAAAAACGTATCCATGCCTGATAAGTGCCCGGATTCTTGAATAAGCCAATACGCAATTGCTCGGGCAAGTCTGGTTCGACGATGAACTCGGCTTTGACAATCCCATGCACCTTGGTATGCGCATCGCGCCGCATGATGCCGGTTGGATTTTCATTGATAATTTTTTTGATTTGGCGCTCGGTGAGGTTTTTGGTGGCTTGTGCCTCACCGGGTGGCGGGTATTCCTGCGCCAACTGCTTTTTGGTCATGTAAAAACTCCCTGATCTGGATGTCAAAATATGGCAGAAAAAGCGCTACGGATGCTTTGTCGATGCACTGGTAAAATCCTTCTGGCAAGGGCTGATGCTTATTCTTCTGCCTGCATGCGTAATAATACCGCAGGTACGTATAGCATGGTTTCTTTGTAGGGAGGAATTTGTTGCCCATGTTTGGCGACCGCGCCCGCACCGGCGTTGTAGGCAGCGATGGCAAGTGCAACATTACCCTGGTGTTGCTTGAGCAAATCTTTGAGATAACGAATACCCGCTTCCAGATTTTGCGCCACATTGTAGCGCTGGGTTACGCCGTAATGCCTTGCGGTGGCCGGCATGAGTTGCATTAAACCTGCCGCGCCCTTGTTCGACAGCGCTTGCGGGTTAAAGCGCGATTCAACCTCGATAATGGCTTGCACCAGTTTGCCATCGACCTCATGTTTTTGTGCCAGTTGTAAAATTAAAGGGCGCAGTGCCAGCGCGCGCTGTTTGGTGGTGGCGCTTTGGTGTAGCCTGTAATGAGCGGCGGATGTGGCGCTGTCGTCGCGTAAGTACAACACATAACTGGGGTCTAATGCCTGGCTGGCGAAGCGTTCCTGGCCGTCGCTGGATTGCGAGCGGTAAATGTCGGCCGCGCAACAAGGCAGGCAGAGCAGTAAGCCCAGCAAGAAGTCCAAGATTCGCAGCAGATAGCTAGCCATGACTGCGCTTGATATTAAAGGGTGAAAATCCTTGGCAGGTCGGCATCATTTCAATTTGGTTGATGTTGATGTGCGGCGGCAAGGTGGCAATCCAATACGCGGTATTGGCGATGTCTTGCGCCGACAGCGGCTCGGTGCCTTGATATACCTTGGCAGCGGCTCCATCGTCACCACCAAAGCGGATGTTGGAAAATTCGGTGCCACCACACAAGCCCGGTGCCAGATTGGTCGCGCGCACACCCGTACCAACCAGATCGGCACGTAAATTGAGGGTAAATTGTTCCACAAAGGCTTTGGTGGCACCGTACACATTGCCGCCCGGATAGGGGTAGGCACCGGCTACGGAGCCGATATTGATGATGAGACCACTGCCACGCGCAACCATGGCGGGTAACACCGCATGCGTCATATTCACCAGGCCTTGGCAATTGGTGTTAATCATGGTCTGCCATTGTGTCAGCGAGGCGCGCTGTGCAGGTTCAATCCCCAGCGCCAGGCCCGCATTATTGATCAGCACCTCAATGGCTTGCCATTTATTTGGCAGCGTCACCAGGGTGCGCGTGATGGCGTCGTTGTCACAGACATCGAGTTCCAGCGCCAGCAGCGATGGCCCCAACTCTTGCGCCAATTCAGCCAAGCGCTCAGTGCGGCGTGCGCAGGCAATCACTTTATGTCCATGCTTGACAAAAGTGCGCGCCATTTCCGCACCAAAACCGGAACTGGCACCCGTGACTAAAACGATCATAATGAACCTCTAGGTGTAAAAAAAGTGACGCAATCCAAGGCTGGAGCGCTTCATTGTAGCTGAATTTGGCCGGGAAATTTGGCTTGGGACAAATACGCGCAACAGCCTTCACAAATTATCACCTTGCTCAACGAGATGAAATACATTAGAATTTACGCACCATTATGTCTCACGTAACTGGCGAAGCGCCGAAAAATCGGCGTCAAGGTGGAAATCCACCGGGGAACGTGAGAAGTATTATGCCGTTCGCCTGGGTAGCCAACAATGGAAGTGCTGGATTAAGGCTGCCCCTCGTCTATTGGATCTCCTTATTCGGTTCAGGTAACCACAATGCATAGTCATTGATTCATTCTCGATTGGAATATTCATGTTTGAAAAAAATCATACTCTCGCAAATATCGACCCGGAATTGTGGGCGGCTGTTCAACAAGAAAATGTTCGCCAACAAGATCATATCGAACTCATTGCCTCAGAAAACTATACATCGCCCGCCGTGATGGAGGCGCAAGGTTCGCAATTAACCAATAAATATGCGGAAGGTTACCCCGGCAAACGCTATTACGGCGGTTGCGAATATGTGGATATCGTCGAGCAATTGGCGATTGATCGTGTGAAACAAATTTTTGGCGCTGAAGCTGCCAACGTGCAACCTAATTCTGGCTCGCAAGCCAACCAGGGCGTGTTTTTTGCCATGCTCAAACCGGGCGACTTGATTATGGGTATGTCGCTGGCAGAAGGTGGCCATTTAACCCACGGCATGAAATTGAATATGTCGGGTAAATGGTTTGATGTGGTCTCGTATGGCTTAACCGATAAGGAAGAGATCGATTATGATGCCATGGAGCGCCTGGCCCATGAGCGTAAGCCAAAATTAATTATCGCTGGCGCGTCAGCCTATGCCTTGCGCATCGATTTTGAGCGCTTTGCCAAAGTGGCCAAAGATGTGGGCGCTTATTTTATGGTGGATATGGCGCATTATGCTGGTTTGATTGCGGCGGGCGTCTACCCTAACCCGGTTCCACACGCTGACTTTGTCACATCGACCACCCATAAATCGCTGCGTGGCCCACGCGGCGGCATTATTTTGATGAAGGCTGAGCACGAAAAAGCCATCAATTCATCGATTTTCCCTGGTATTCAAGGCGGCCCGTTAATGCATGTGATTGCAGGTAAGGCGGTGGCTTTTAAAGAGGCCATGAGCCCTGAATTCAAAGTGTATCAACAGCAAGTGTTGAAAAACGCCGATGTTTTGGCAAAAACCTTGATCGAGCGTGGCTTGCGGATTATTTCCGGGCGCACCGAATCGCATGTTATGTTGGTTGATTTGCAACCGAAAAATATTACAGGTAAAGCGGCTGAAGCCTTACTTGGTACGGCGCACATGACTTGCAATAAGAATGCGATTCCGAATGATCCACAAAAACCGATGGTAACCAGCGGCATTCGTCTGGGTACACCTGCCATGACAACGCGCGGCTTTAAAGAGGCAGAAGTGGCCAAGGTTGCGCATTTGATTGCGGATATGTTGGATAATCCTGAATGCGCTGAAACTTTGGCGCGGGTGAAAGCGGATGTGAAGCGCTTAACCGATGCCTTTCCGGTGTATGCCAAGTAAGATTCAACATCGTGCAAAGTAAAGCGCAGTGAGGTGGTGCAGGTGGTATAGGTGGTATAGGTGGTATAGGTGGTATAGGTGATACGGCAAGCCATCCCGGCTTGTCGGCACCTGGTTCTTGAATGAATGTGCGTGCCATGAAATGTCCGTTTTGCCAGAATGAAGATACGCAAGTGCTCGATACGCGTGCCACCGACCCGGGTGACGCGATTCGGCGGCGGCGTCGTTGTAATAAATGCGATAAGCGGTTTACGACCTTTGAGCGGATCGAACTGGTGATGCCGGTGGTGGTGAAAAAAAATAGCAGCCGTACCGAATACGATCCCGCCAAATTACGCGCCAGTTTTATGCTGGCCTTACGCAAACGCCCGGTTTCGGCAGCAGCAATTGATGCGGCGATTGTGCATATCGAAGAAAAGCTACTCACCAGCGGACAACGTGAAGTGGTGTCCGGTTTTATTGGCGAATTGGTGATGGACGAGCTCAAGCAGTTGGATAAAATTGCCTACATCCGGTTTGCATCCGTCTACAAAAGCTTTGAAGATGTCGCTGAATTCCAAAATGTGATTGAAGAGTTTGCAAAGTTGCCTGATATCAAAACATAGTCGCTTGCTTGCAACAAAATTACTTTGCGAAAATAATCTATACTATTAAACCACTTCTTTTTCACAAAAGGTTTGCATTCGATATTTGAACGCGTTACGCTAAAAGTGAATTCACTTTTTCAGGAGCGTGTTATGTTGCAATTTCCCCGGCTCAATTCAATGAGTCATGCAGGATTTTCCATGATCGAATTGTTGGTGACCTTAACTTTGATTGGTGTGGTAGCGACGATTGTTATTCCGCCGATTCATGATGTATTTTGGGGCACACGTTTAAGTGTCAATGTCAACGATTGGTTGGCGGCCAACCGTTTTGCCCGGTCTGAAGCGATTAAACGCGGGCGTTTGGTCACCATTTGCCGCAGTGCCCATGCGGATACCGGGCATACCGCTTGCGATAATGGCACGGTTGAAGATTGGGCTGCCAATGATTGGGCTACTGGCTGGGTGGTTTTTGTCGAAAACGGGGACGGCAATATCGGGCAGATTGATTCTGGCGATGAAGTCTTGCAGCGTCAGCCACCGTTACACCCAAAAGTCCACGCACCCTCGACGCTGAAAAAGATCAGTTACACCGCAACAGGCGAGCCGATCGGTAGCATCGCAGGCCTTAATATTAAATTTGACTTTGATGGAAAGTATGCGCGCATCGTGTGCATGGCGCGTACCGGGCGTAGCCGGGTGCTGTTGGGTAGGTCGAGTTGTAGCTGAATAGACGAAGAATAAATGCAAAAAGCCGCCTGCGTCATGTAGGCGGCTTTTTGGTTTGTTGTCAATGTGTTAGGCTGGACGTGTGCATGTTTTGTTGCGTCCGGTCTGCATTCAAATGAACATGACCGTTCATCTTCCCGATAAGACAGTTCGTCGTGTTGCGCTTGTCATGTCGGTAAGATTTTATTATCATGGAAGCCATTCTAATGCGAGGTTTGGATTGCTTACATGTCCCTGTTAAATCATAAACGACGAGCGCGGCGCGCTTCAGGCTTTACCTTGATCGAGGCCCTGGTGGTGTTGTCGATTGTCATTATTCTTGCTGCGGTCGTTATTCCAGGCATGTCGGGCTTTATTTTTGACAGTCGGGTCTCTGCCAACGTCAACGAATTTATTGGCGCGGTTACCTTGGCGCGGACCGAGGCGGTCAAGCGCGGGGCTTTGGTAACGATTTGCATCAGTTCTAATGCCGATGCAGGCAACGCCGCAGTATGCAGTACGGGTATTGATGATTGGGCTTCGGGTTGGATTATTTTTCAGGAAAGCAGTACCAGCACATCAGTTGGCACGCGTGAAACAGGAGAAGCCGTCATTTTGCGTCGTGGTCCTTTATTGGCGGGCGTGACGGCGAAATCGAACCCCAGCACGTCCGTTATGACCTTTAACAGCTTGGGTGAGCCTGTTGGGGTTGGTGCGACGATTTTAGCGATCGATTTTAGTGATAACAATAAAAATCCCCGTAAAGTTTGTATTAATCGAAATGGCCGGATCAGAGTGATGCAAAAAGCGGACTCTAATGTTGCTTGTATATAATAAGGTGGAATAATATGGCGCAGGTTGGTTTATTGAAGCGGCTCCAGAATCAAACTGGGGCAGGCATGATGGAAGTGTTGATTGCCTTGGTGATCTCGGCATTCGCCTTGCTGGGTTTGGCGGGATTACAGGTATCGTCTTTGCGCTATCAAAAGGGCGCGAATTTTCGGGCATTGTCAACCCAATATGCTGCAGAAATGGCAGATCGGATTCGTGCCAATCTGGTGGGCGCGCGCGGTGTGGGTGCTGGCAGCGATTATGATTTTCCATTGCAGACCTATAGTGCTGCCGTTCCGACGGCACCCACTTTAAATCCATGTGATGGCTCAAACCCCGCTGGCTGTACTTCGGCAGCACTGGCAGCCCAGGATTTATATAACTGGCGTGTCAGTTTGAACCGGGGTTTGGCTGGTGGTTGGGGGGAAGTGTCGGGTAATGTGGTGAATGGCTTTACGATCAGGGTGTATTTTTTCGAGCCAAATAAAACGGTTGCCGATCCAAATTGCCGCGCTGCTGCGGCGGCGGGGGCACAAATACGGTGTTTTGTAACGGTGTTTTATCCATGATGACCTTTAAATTTCAAGCCCAGCGCGGCTTTAGTATGGTTGAACTCATGATTTCCATTGCCATTGGTTTGGTGATGATTGTGTTTGTGAGCAGCCTTTATTTGCGTAGCAAATCAAGCTATGAAGTCAGTGATGACAATTCGCGCATGCAGCAAGAAGCGCGTTTGGTGATGGCCTCGCTGGGCCGTAATCTGACTCAAGCTGGCTTTGGCCAACCGATCAGCATTGATGGGCAGACGCTTATTTCCACTTTTCACCGTCCCGATTTACCTGTAGCTAACCGTCCTCAAGCAATACGGGTATGTGATAACGGCTTTACCACCCCCGCTTCTTTGGCTGATAAAACGTGTGCTACCGGTACGGGTGCTCCCGCTTTTGAAGTGAGCTATGTGGTGGAAAGTACGGCCAATATCAATACTGGTGAGGGTGTTGATTGTAATGGGCAAGCAGTGTCGGCTGATGCTTTGGGTGTGAATAGGGTGGTTAACCGGTATTATTTAACGGGTTCTGCTGGCGATATGTCACTCAATTGCCTTGGAAATGGCGGGACTTCTGTCAGCCAGCCTTTATTGAGTAATGTTGAAAATATGAGGATAACCTTGGGTTTAATCACCAATTCACAACTTCGTCCTGACGCGTTTTATACCTCTGCTGCTGCTGCCCGGACTGCCGAATTGGCGATTGACCCATTAGGCGATCCATTTTCACGAGTAGTGAGTATTGGCTTGTGTTTGCAATTAACCAGTGCGAATACGGTCAATTCAAAAAACGAGCAGCGTTTTGTCGATTGTTCCGGAGCCAATGTTGTGCCAACGGACAGGAAAATTCATATGGCGATGACGGGCGTTTATACGCTACGCAATCACGCAGACACGACGTTGCTGAGATATTGAATTAATTTGCATTGGAATGGCTAAAATGAATAGACGACTTTCTGCACAAAATGGCTTGGTTTTGCCCTTGGTATTAATTTTCCTGGTGATCATGATGTTGCTGGGTACTGCCGTGATACGTAACGTGTCGCTTGAAGAAAAAATGGCCGGGAATTTACGTAATCGTAATTTGGCATTCCAGGCGGCTGAACAAGCTTTGCGGTTTTGTGAAAATAGTGTTCAGTTAAATACGACGACTGTCAATAGAATTACTATCCAGCCTGAGGGGCCGATTCCCGTTGGACAACCCAATGCGGGTAAGCAGTATTGGGAGGTTGAAGCAAGCTGGAGCAATGCCGCTATTGCTGCCGACGTGCCACGCAGTGCTGGTGAAGTGTCGGCCAATGCAGTGGAAATACTGAAGGGCAGACCGCAATGTATCGTGGAAGTGTTGAATTCAGCCTTGGTTAGCACGACTTCTACCGCATCAAGTGAT
>JBKJLF010000753.1:0-4064 GCA_046597185.1 Burkholderiaceae bacterium
GGGGGGGGAGATTCGCCTCCACCACCTGCAAGGCGGGCAGACGGCGCAGGTAGCCATGCTTTTCTATCAGTTGGCGCGCGGCTTTGGCATCGGCCTCGGGGCTTTCCCACGGATACGGCTGAATCTGGTGGAAAAAGGCAGCGCGCCAGAGGTGGATTTCGGCCATAAACAGCGGCATGGGGCCGCGCTGCGCGGGCAGTTGTGCTGCACCATGTGCCGTTGGCAAGGCCCCTGCCCATCGTCCGCTGCCAGCCGCAACACTGCACTGCCACGCCGCCGCCTGCGTGGCCAACAACAGTGCACAGTACCAAACAGGCCGTTGCCTTCCATCAACTTGCCAAGCAGGTGTGCCGCCTCGTTAGCCAAGCCATTCAAAATTTCACCCGCAACGCCATAAAACCCATTATTAATGAATATCGTTTATAATCATCCATTATCATCATTGCAAAAGGCGTCATCATGAAAACATCCCGCTTCTTCTCACGGCTCGCCTGCGCGCTGCTCATGACCGTCAGCGCCGCCCATGCCGCCGAAAACCCGGCCCCAGTCACGACGGTAGCCAGTGTTGATCTGCAACGCTATCTGGGCTTGTGGCACGAAGCCGCACGCCTGCCGATGTGGTTCCAGCGCCAGTGCGTGGCCGACACCACGGCCCAATATGGCTTGCTGGAAAACGGCAAAATCAGCGTCACCAATCGCTGCCGCACCAAAGACGGCAGCTTCGATCAAGCCCAAGGCAAAGCCAGCGTGGTGGAAAACAGCGGCAATGCGCGCCTGAAGGTGAGTTTTTTCTGGCCCTTTTTCGGCGATTACTGGGTCATCGGGCTGGACCCGGAATACCGCTGGGCCGTGGTGGGCGAACCCAAACGCAAATCGCTATGGATTTTGTCACGCACCAACCCCATGCCCGCCAGCGAACTGGCGGCCGCCAAACAGATTGCGCTGGCGCAGGGTTATGACTTGACGACACTGCTGGTGAATGATGCGACCAATGCGACCAAGGACAAGGCCCAGTAAGCCACAATAAGCCACCAGTCTGCGCGCTACTTGGCCGTTGCGTACCAATTCCCCTCCTGGGGAGGGGAATTACCCCCACCCTGCGCCGACTATTTCCGCACCGCCGGGCTAAGCTGATCCATCACCGCGCCGAAGCTGAAACGGTATTGCGTGCGCTCCGGATGCAAGGCTTTCGAGAAGCGCCGGAAATCAATTTTGGCAAAGTTCTCCGGCCTGAATTTTTCCAAATAAACCGTACTGGCCGTACTCGACAACGCCGTCATTTCCGATTTGAAACGGGTGGTTTCGTCAACGAAATCCTTGTTCTGAAAATAGTCGTACAACAACACCGCCACCCAGGCCGTTTCCATGAAATGCCCACCCAGCGTGGTCACCATGCGTTTTTGGCTCACGGCTTGCACGGCGTCCGGCACCCAGTCGATTGCGCCCACCAACATCTGCTCGCCCGGCATGATATGGCGCTCCTGCATGCCATCGAGCACGCCCAGCGCCATCAGGTCATTCGCCGCCCAAATGGCCGTGGTTTTGGGGTAGCGGTTGGCCAGCCCGAGAAAGACCTCCCGGCCTTTGTCGCGCGCCCAGTGGGCCGGCACGGTTTGCTGCAAAATAATGTCCGGCTCTTGCCTGGCCGCCAGCGCCAGCCCCGCCGTGCGTTCAATCGCCGCCCCATCCGAAGGCGTGCCGTTAATCGCAATAAAGCGCACCTTGCCATCGGTATCGGCCAGCCCCAGGCTTTGCGCCTGGCGCAGCAAATTCATGGCCAAATCATAACCGGCAGTGCGGTCATTGGGCAGCATCTGCCCAATCCAATATTTAAAATGCTGACGCGGCCCACCGTATTGCGCAGTCTGACCCGCCGTTAATCCCGCATTAAAAATAAACGCGGGAATTTTGGCCTGCTCGGCCACTTTCAACATATCCGGCCCGTTTTGTTTCAGGCTTTGAAACACCACCGCATCCGGCCGCCCCGGTCCATTGGCCATGGCCTTGAAATCCTCCACCATTTTGATGTGGTCCCTGTCCACATACACCACCTTCAGGCGCATGCCCAAATTGTCACAGGCAGCCTGCATGATCTCGGACGAAGTGCGCCACCAATGATTTTCCGGCGTGGCCGAGTTGTAGTACACAATTAGCGGGCGGATCGGGACGGTTTGCGCCAGTACCGGTAAGCCAGCACCGGTGGCAGCAAGAATCAACAGCTTGAACCAAAAAATGACGCGGCATTGCATCGAAAAACGGTATTTCGCTACAGGGTTGTACAGAGAAAACATGGCTTTCGCCTCCGGAAAAATGGTTTGCCAAATTAGCTGCTCTGTTGCGATGAAGGAGCCACACAACAGGGTTTGGTACGATCTCATTTCAGTAGCATATTGCATTAAAAGCAAATTGTATTGCTGTTGGCAATTTAACGCATAATTCCACGCTGTGCCCATTTATTGCCAATTTTCTGAAAATACTGTGGTAATCTCATCGGTCATGAAACCCACTATTCCCCGGCGACCAGTGCAAAAATCCGCAGCATGGCATGCTTGCCTGTGGCGTGATTTGTGCCGCGATTTGTGCCGCATCGGCGCTATGGTTTCCCTGTGCTTGTTCTGCGGCAGTAGCAACGCCGCGCCTGCGCCACCTGCACCCCCGTCGTCATCACCATCCTCATCGCCGGAGCTTTCCTTTGCCGAACTGCGCTTTGAAGATGTTAACGCCAGCGCTGCGATACCGGAAGGGGTGATTACCGCGCTGGCGCAAGATGCCCAAGGTTTTCTCTGGGTGGGCACGCAAAACGGGGTGTTGCGCTACGATGGCTATCGCTTCCGCACCTTTGCGCATGATGATGCCAACCCGGCCTCGTTGCCGGGCAATTATGTGCTCTCGCTGTGCGCGGCCCGTGATGGCACACTCTGGGTCGGCACCATCAGCGACGGCTTGGCCCGGTTTGACCCAAAGCTGGCGCAATTTACCGCGTTTACCTCTCAATCCGATCAGCCGGATCGGACGAATCAACAAAATCAGAAAAATCAGCACAATCAAGCCTCGGGCTTGTCCGGCAACCGCATTGCCGCCATGGTGGAAGATGCCAAGGGCGGTTTGTGGGTCGGCACCGATCATGGGCTGGATTATTTGCCCAAGGGTAGCCGGCAATTTACCCACTACCGCCACGACCCGGCCCGCCCCTCTAGTCTGGCCAATAATTTTATCCATTCCCTGCTGCTGGATCAACGCGGGCGCTTATGGGTCGGTAGCAGTTATGGCTTGCAGCGGCTGGCCGAAAATGGGCGCGATTTTATCCGCGTGGCGGGCGATGAATTTGCCGGCAAAACCGTGCAGGCGCTGTTTCAGGCCAGTGATGGCAAGCTTTGGGTGGGCACTGCCCAGCACGGCGCGGCGTGGGTGGCGGTGGACGAAAAAGCCTCGCCCACGCAATGGCCCGCGCACTGGCTGTCGCTGGCACCGGAGCAAGGTAAGCCTTTGAGCCATCAGGCCATCGCCAGCATTAGCCAGGCCCACAATGACCAAATCTGGTTGGCCACTTATGGCGGCGGCATCAATGTGGTCAGTGCCAAAACGGGCGAGGTATTGCACCATTTGCGCCCTGACCCGCAAGTGCCCGCTAGCCTGGCCAATGATGTGGTGGTGCCGATGTTGCAAGACCGCTCCGGCCTGTTGTGGATTGGCACCTGGGGCAGTGGCCTGCAATACCATGACCAGCGCCAGGGCATGGTGCGGCTGTTTCGCCATAAACGCAATGTGCCTGGCAGTTTGAGCCAGCCCTTTGTGGGTAGCGTGCTGGAATTGGCGAATGGCCAGATTTTGCTCGGGCTGGAAAATGGCGGCATCGACATCCTTGACCGTCAGCAGGGCAGGGTGGGTGGATATTATCCCGCGCCGGGCAATGGCTTGCCGGGTGCTGCGATCCGAGCATTGGCGCAAACCCCGGACGGCAGTATCTGGGCTGGTAGCCGTGAGAGTGGCTTGTTGCGCTTGTTACCCGGTAGCCGGGTGTGGCAAACGGCCAGCGGTTTGCCGGGTAGAAAAGTGCGCAAGCT
>JBKJLF010000829.1:0-8389 GCA_046597185.1 Burkholderiaceae bacterium
TTGTGGGTCAGCCAGCAGCGTCAACAGTGCAGGGTTGACCGTGGTGCGCGCCCAACCAAAGGCCATGGTGTCGTCTTTCCCGGTGAGTTTGTGGCACCGGAGCGGGTGATCACGCAATTACTGCCCGGGCACGACGCTGCAAACGGCCTGCCCAATCAGCAAGCCAATCACTACCCCAATCAAAAACGCCCACTGTTTATTTTGCTCGATGCAACCTGGCCCGAAGCGCGCAAAATCTTCAAAAAAAGCCCTTATCTGAATCATTTGCCGGTACTTAGCCTGCTACCTGAGCAATTGTCACGCTATCGGCTACGCCGCTCCCGCTGTGATGAGCATTTATGTACTTCGGAAGTGGCCGCATTATGCCTCGCGCTGGCCGGTGACACCCTGGCCGCGCACACGCTGGAGGCATATCTGGATGTATTTGCCGAACACTACCTGTGCGCCAAACAACAGCGCAAGGTGGATGGCGAGGATGCGCTGCATCAGCGGCTGCGCGCTTTGCGCCTGCCTACATGAATACCCGATTGACCATCAAAGCGCACCGGACGGTGCCACTGCCTCAATGCCGCAGACCTGGTTGCGTCCCTGGCTCTTGGCCCGATACAGTTGCACATCAGCATAATGTAACAATTCGGCTTCACTCAAATCCGCTTGCGGCACCATACTGCAAACGCCCAGGCTGATCGTTACCACGGTGGCGGTCTCGGAGGCGGCATGCGGGATTTGCGCATCCCATACCTGCTGCCGCAATTGCTGCGCCACTTGCAGCGTACCGTCCAATTGTGTATCAGGCAACAGGCAGACAAATTCTTCCCCACCGTAACGCGCCAGCAAATCGCCAGGGCGCTTCAAGCCCGCGACCAACGCCTTGGCCACCTGGCGCAAGCACTCATCCCCGGCCAGATGACCATACAGATCGTTGTAACGCTTGAAGAAATCAATATCGAGTATCACAATGCCCAGATTGCCCTGATTGCGTTGCGCACGCAACCACTCCGCACTCAGGCGTTCATTGAAAAAGCGCCGGTTGCAGATGCCGGTCAAACCGTCCAGATAGGCCATCCGGCGCAACAAATCCGCTTGCCGTTTCACGGTCAGATGGGTCTTGACACGAGCACGCACAATTTGTTGATTGAAGGGGCGGGTGATGAAATCAACCGCGCCGCAATCGAGCCCGAATTTTTCAAATTCCGGGCCAGTATGGGCGGTCACAAAAATAAGCGGAATGTCGCACACCGTATCGTCTGCCTTGAGGCTCTGGCACAGTTCATAACCATTCATTTCCGGCATGTCGACATCCACCAACAGCAAATCGGGGCGCTGGCTGTAGCACAGTGTTAAGGCTTGCTGCGCACTGGTCGCCGTCAACACCTGATAGTCGTTGACAAAAATCTGGTGCAACAATTCGATATTGCCGGTCTGGTCATCCACCACCAAAATACAGGGCTGGTGGTGAGCATACCCAGCCAAATCGGGCAGTAAATCCGGGGGGCTGACAGCCGGCGGTGGCTTGGGTGTTGCCTGCATGCTCTGCTCCAGCGCCACGCAAAGGGCAGACCAAGGCGGCCCGCCCTCTGCCAAACTGTGCAGCAAGGGCGCGAGCACTTGCGCGTCGTCAGCCAACGCGCTATCAGGGTGTCTGGCCAGCCGCAGCTCCTGTTGCGCTGCCAGTTGGGTCAGCGTCGTGATGCCCAGGGTTGCCGCCAAGCCTTTCAAGGCATGGCAGATCTGGCGCAAGCGGAGCCGATTGTTTTGCCCCAGTGCGTCCTGCAATTGTGCCAGCGTGGCAGGTGCCGCCGCCGCAAAATGTTGCAGTGCGCGCAAATACACGTCGCGTCGCTCGCCCATTCTGGCCAGCGCGCTGACAAGCTCCACCCCGGCCACTCTGGCTGCATCCAGCACCAAATCCGGCAATGGCGCAACCGTTTGGGGTGGCGGCATTGGCTGGACGCGGGTATGCCCGGTATGCCCGGTATGCTGGCACAGGAGCTGCACCAGATGGTCGAGGTCAAACGGCTTGCCAACGTGGTCGTTCATGCCTGCCGCCAGACTGGTGGCCCGGTCGCCGGCCATGACATTGGCGCTCATCGCAATAATGGGCAGGGTTGGCCCCAAACGCTGGCGTATGGCTTTGGTGGCGTCAAACCCGTCCATCAGCGGCATCTGCAAATCCATCAGCACCGCATCAAACATGGGTGCTGCCGCTATTACCGCTGCCACGGCTTGTGCGCCATTGTTGGCCAATTCCACCTGCGCGCCCTCGCCCTCCAGCAGTTCGCGCACGATCAGTTGGTTGTCGAAATTATCTTCCACCACCAGCAACCGCAAGCCCTGCAGGCGCACCGCCCCCGCTGCCCCTGCTGCCACTGCCGCCCCTCTGTGGGCCGATGACTGTGCCTGGCCGCGCAGGGCCTCGTTTAGCATATGGGCGGTCACGGGTTTGACCAAAAAACTTTGCACCACCTCCTGCTCAAGGCTGGCTTGGTGCGCCCAGACTTCACGGTCAAGCGCGGTGCCCAGCGCAACCCTATGCGCGCTTCCACCCTGGTCCATATCAGCCAGATTTTTGCACAGCGTTAAGGCATTGAGGCCAGGCACATTCCAGTCAATTAAAACAGCATCGCAAGGTGCTGCTGTCGGGCCGCGCAGGTAGTCCCATGCCTGTGCCGCGTCATCTGCAAAAACCAGGGTCCACCCCAACAACGGCGCGTAGCGCTGCATTTGGGCACGCGCCGCCGGGTGCTGCATCACTGCCAGGACCGCATAGTCACCATCGTCGCGGCCGCCCACGCCCAATTCCTGGCTCACTTGCGGCACCAGCGGCACCAGTGGCAAGGCAATCTCAAAATAAAATCGGCTACCACCACCAAGCGCGCTCTCAAGCTTGAGTTCGCCTCCCATCAACTGCACCAGACGATAGCTAATGGTCAAACCCAGGCCAGAACCACCAAAGCGGCGCGTAGTGCTGCCTTCAGCCTGGGTAAAACTGATGAAAATGCGCTCATGGTTTTCCGGGGCGATGCCAATGCCGGTATCCTGCACAGCAAACTGCAAGGTGACGCTCCCGGGCTGGCGCGCAAGCACCTGTACCGATAGCACCACGTCACCGCGCTCAGTAAATTTGATGGCGTTGCAGCTCAGGTTGATCAACACCTGCTGCAAGCGCAAGACATCGCCAACCATGCACGGCGGTACATCGGGATCAATGTCAAACAGCAGTTCGACCGGTTTACCCCCCAGGTTGGCCGACAAAATAACCGACAGGTTGCGCAGTTCGCGCTCGATATCAAACGGATGCAGATCCAGCGTCATTTTGCCGGCTTCAATTTTGGAAAAGTCGAGAATTTCATCCAGCAAGCCAAGCAAGGCACGGGCCGCACCTTCGGTTTTGTCCACATAATCGGCCTGACGCACGCTCAGTCCGGTTTTGCGCAGCAAGGCAATCATGCCCAGCACGGCATTCATCGGGGTGCGGATTTCGTGGCTCATATTCGCCAAAAAATCCGATTTGGCGCGGCTGGCGTCCAGTGCTGCCTGGCGGGCGCTGCGTAGCAATGCTTCGCCTTCATGTTGGGCGGTAATGTCATAGCGAATCGATACATATTTGTCGATTTTGCCGTCCGCCCCCGGAAAAGGCGCAATAAAGGTATCAACCCAATACAAATTGCCGTTTTTGGCGCGGTTGCAAACCTGCCCACGCCAGGAGCGACCATTGGCAATATCAGACCACATCGCGGCCCAAAATGCGGCGTCGTGTACGCCGGAATTCACGATACGATGGTTTTGCCCCACCAATTCGTCGCGGCTGTAGCCGCTGATAAGGCAAAATGCGTCATTCACGGCGGTGATGCCGCCGGCGCTATCGGCTACCGACACAATCGCATGCATGTTCAGCGCCGTGAGCAGCGCATCATTTTCGCGCAGCGCCGCCTGCAATCTTTGCTGGGCCAAACAACGCTCGGTAATATCGAGCTCAATGGCCATAAAGCCAAGCAAATTACCTTTTTCATCACGTTGCGGCTGAATCTCCAGTTCAACCCAGTAAAGGCTGCCATCCTTGCGCCGGTTGAGCAATTCCCCGGCAAAGCCGCCACCCCGATTCAGGGCTTCGCGCATGCGCTGCAACACTTGTGCATCGGTGCCCCCCGATTGCAGCAACTGACCGGGGGAAGCACCCAATGCTTCACTGGCGCTATAACCGGAAATGCGCTCAAAACCTTCGTTGACCCAAGTGATGCGGCGCGCCGGATCGGTAATAATCACCGCATTGGATGTGTGTTTGACCACCTTGGCCAAGCGCTCCAGATCGGCCGTCATTTGGCGCGCCAGGGTTTCGGCCCGACTTCTGCCCTGCATTTGCAGCCACAGCAAAGCACTCAGCAATACGCTGACCATGCTACCACCGCCCAACACCAGCCATACCGACGCATAGTCCATTGCGTCGGCCAGTTTTCGCGTACCGCTCACCTGCAAAATCATTTCGCGCCCCGGCAGCAGGATGGCTTTACGGGAATGAAAATGGCCACCAGCCAAGCCTGGCCCGGCTTTCCTGATGGGTGCCAGATGATCACGGGTGTCGTACAGCACCCGCCCGTCAGGCGTGTCGAGCAGTTCGAAATCGATATCGCCGGAGACCACGTCGGGCACGCGGTCGAGCAATTCGCGAATCACGATCGGTGCCGACAGCAAGCCGCGCAGGGCAGCGCGGCGCTGCACGGCGTTGGCGGGGGTGGCGGGGCTACGGTAAATCGGTACAAACAGCAACACGCCGGGCGTGTGTAACTGGTCTTGCACCAGCCTGACCGGCGCGCTGATCGTGGCCTCGCCGGTATCGATCGCACGCAATAGTGCGGCGCGCCGATACGGCTCTGATCCCACATCCAGCCCCACCGATTCTTGATTGTTGGCCTGCGGCTCAATCAGCGTGGTGATGTAAAGGTCATCATGATTTTTTTCATCCAGTTGCAGCAGAGAAAATTGCGGCGCGCCATCGGCCCGCTCGGTTGCCAGCATGGCGGGCAGGTCTTGCCGTCGAACCGGGCGCACATAGCCAAAGCCGCGCACGCCGGGAAACTCTTGTTGCAAGTCACGTGCCAACACGGCAGCCCGGAACTCGGCCCGGCTCACCTCGCGCTTGGCCAGATACATGCTTTTCAAGCCATTCAACCCATAAACCGTGGTGCGAAAACGACGCGTGACCTCCCGGTACACCCGTTCGGCCCGATTCTCGTACCTCACCTCAGCCTCTGTGAGCAAGGTTTGGTACACCCAATGCGTACCCAATACCGACAAAATCATTCCCAAAACCAATACCATGGCTGATAAAGCCATATTGCTGCGCCTGGACATACCAGATTGAAACAACATATACCTTCTCCTTATTTGCTACCCCGTTGCTACCCCCGTTGCTACCTCGTTGCCACCCCGTCGCCACCCCGTTGCAGACCATAAACTCATGTTCCAAGCGACGCCAATCAGCAAGCAGCCGTGGGATCGAACAATAACATAACACAACTTAACACAACTTAACATTGATTATTGGGAATTTGTTTGAACTTTGGCAGTGAGCCAACAAGCTGGCGGACAAGTGCATCATTCCCCATTTTAATCAGGCATACGCAAGCCGTGACAAATAGCCAATTTTGCGCTATCGTTAGCGCACCCGATTGCCCAAATTCGCCATGATTTCTACCACTCAACCTGATGACGCCTTCACCCTGCGGCCAGCCAAAATGGCCGATGAATTGGCCTTGCGCACTATTTGCTACCAAACCGTAGATGCAGGCCAAGCCCTGGTCACGCCGATGGATTACCCGGAACTGCCCGCCCTGCTCTACGCCAGCCCCTACCTGGTTGCGCCCGGTGGGCTGGGCTTTGTGGTCGAAGATGGAGCCGGGGTGTGCGCCTATGCCCTGGGTTGCCTGGACAGCCGCGTGTTTTATGACTGGATGAATGCCACCTGGCTGGCGCAAAAGCGTACCCAATATGCTTTCCCCGGCAACCTGACTTCGCTTCAGGCAAAGTTGCTGGCGCGCCTGCATGCGTCCTGCCACGTGCATCCGGCAATGACTGCTTTTCCGGCGCATTTGAATATCAATTTGCTGCCGCGCGCGCAAGGCCAAGGGCTGGGTCGGCGCTTGATTTTTGCCGTGTTGGATGCGATGCAGCAAGGCGGTGCCAGCGGCGTGCATTGGGGCGTGAACCCGCTCAATACGGGCGCAGTGGCGTTTTACCACAAGTTGGGGTTGACGGCGGTATTGAGCGAACCGGGTTGTAAATGGTTTGCTGCATCGCTGGACAAAGCGCGATAAATTGGCCATGCGGCTAGTTTTGGCTATCCAGCGTCAGGATTTTTTTGCTACCCATAACAAGGACAAGGGCGATGCATTCATTGCCATCGCCCAAGCCCTGTTATTTTGCTGCCTTGCTGCTTACGGTGCGGGTTGTGTTACCGCGTTCTGATCCAGTGTGACTGCTGTTTGGGACAGCAATCTGCTATTCGCCGAGGCACCGGTATTCAACGCGATCAGTGTTTTTGCCAGGATGACGCCTTCGAAGTGGGAAGACGCGCCCATCGACACGGCACCGGCAGTCTGCCAAAAAATGTTTTTGGCCAATGCGCCGCCCGCCAAGGTAACGTGGGTAGAAGCGGCTTGAGTGATATTGCCCGCGATCTGGAAAATCCATACATCATTGGGGCCGCCTGAGAGCGTCACATTGCTTGAGATCAAAACACCGGAGCCCCATTTGTACAGGCCAGGCGCAAGCGTGAGCCCGCCAATTTGGCCGGAACCCAGTTCCGTAAAGTTGGGCAATGAGCGCCCTGCTGCGTCGGTATAGGCCAAGGCCATGTCGCCGATGGCGCTGGTCATGTAAGCGGGGGTTGGCGTGGCATAATCGGCGGCATACACCTTGCCGACCACTTGGGGTGAGGTGGCAAAGGTGTTGGTGCTATCGGCTGTTAATGAAAAGCCGGTGATGCCGGTCTGGCCGATGGGGCTGACGCCAATATCACCGGTCAAGGTGGAACTGGGCACGGTTGAGATGCCGGTTTTTCCCAACGCCACAAAATTGCCTGCCACGCCAAGGTTGAGCGGGGCTTGCGCGGTGAATGCGGTGGCACGGGTTTTGAAGGTCCAGGTATAAGCACTGCTTAAGGCCACGCCACCGGCACTTTTGGCGGCTCTGGTGATGGTGGCGGCGTAGGTGGTATTGGTGTTCAGTGCCAACGCGCTGGGGGTGAAGATGGCCACGGTGTTGGCCGCATTCATCTTGACCGTACCGGGCACGTTGACGCCATTTAGCACTTTCAGCGTGAATGTTTTCAGGCTGCCAGCCGTGGGCGAGACGATGGTTGCCGGGTTCATTGCCACGCTGAAGGTAGCGTTCACCACGGTGCCGCTGATGATATTACCAATACTATTGGTGCTGGTCGGCACATTGGTCGCTTTGTTGGCCGGGTTGGTTGAGGTGACGGTCGGCGCAACCGCTATCGCAGCACTTTCCTCAACCAAAACATTGGGTGAACCCGGGTTTGCCGCCGCTTGTGCGCTGATACCTGCCAGTACAATTGCGATTGACCAGGTGATGGGCTTGACCAATTTCTGTAATTTGTTCATTTGTATCCTTCGTTTTGTAAACCTGCAAAAAGGCGCGCTGATGACAGCCCCGGATGGCGTTGGCACAGTGCTTCGCCTTAACATTCGCCGCTGTTACTCAGAACGATGCGAATGTTTCCTTGATCTGGTTTGCCAGAACAGGGTGATGCATTGTGCGCTAAAGGGCTAAGACGTTCCGTGCGACAACGCACTTAGTGGGGATATTTTTTCTGAAAGGAAATATTGAAAGCCCGGTGGGGTGCTTGGCCTGCACAGGATTAGAGCGCCAAATCAGCTTCGCTTGGCAAACGATTGAGGTTTGTGGTTGTGATGCCAATAACATTGTCGGCTTGGCTTTGCAATCAAATCACGCCGCCTCAAGCGCCACTTGTACGCGCTGGCCCAAGGCAGAGGCAATATTGACCAAGGCATCCAGCGAAAAACGCGAAATTCTGCCACGCAATAAATCATTGATACGCGGTTGGGTAACGCGGCAATGCTTGGCCGCTTCAAGCTGAGTCCAGCTTTGGGCTTCGATCAGCGCAACAATCTTATCCATTAATTCGGAGCGCAAGCGCAGGTTGGCGGCCTGTTCGGGGGTGTCAGCGATGGCATCCCATACGCTGGCGAAGGTTTGTATTTCGGATTGGGTCATATTTCACGTCGTATCAATTCAACCTCAAGTTTAGACATTCGCCTCCCAATCCAACTACATGGTATCTCAGTGTCGATTTGAATCAGCAGGGTGGACAGGGCCAGCGCTGCCACTTTTGTGCCCACCCGGAGCG
>JBKJLF010000860.1:0-7765 GCA_046597185.1 Burkholderiaceae bacterium
GCTTTAACCAGGCGATTAATGTGCAGGGCGGCGACCACCATAGCACCACCATCCGGGTGCGCGCTGGTTTGCAGGCGATTAACCTTGGTATCCCCAACGGTTACCCGGATTACGTGCTGCACAAAATGGTCACCGTCATGAAAGACGGTGCAGAAGTCAAAATTTCGAAACGGGCTGGCTCTTACGTTACCGTGCGCGATTTAATTGAATGGTCGGGCAATGGCGATGTGGTCAAAGGGCGTGACGCCGTGCGCTTTTTCTTTATCTCACGCAAAGCCGATACCGAATTCGTGTTCGATGTCGATATCGCCCTGAATGAATCGGATGACAACCCGGTCTATTATGTGCAATATGCGCATGCGCGTATGTGCCGCATCATCGAAAAATCCGAATTGCGTAACGAGCAACTCGATCAAGCCGATTTAAGCCCCTTAACTGCCCCCAAAGAAGCGTTATTATTGGCCAAACTGGCGAGCTACCCCGATGTATTGGAACATGCGCTGAGTGAATTGGGGCCGCACCAAATTGCCTTCTATTTACGTGAATTGGCCGGGCAAATGCATGCTTATTTAGGTGCAGAACGGGTTTTAACCGACGATTTGGCCACCAAAACAGCGCGGGTCGCCTTATTGCGCGCGATTCGCCAGGTCATCCAAAACGGCCTGGGCTTATTGGGCGTATCCGCACCCGAGAAAATGTAAGGAGCATCATGAAACTAGTCTCGCAACGTGGCAGCATCTTGGTCGGCATTATTATTGGCTTGGTGATTGGTTTGGCTTTGGCCGTGGTGGTCGCTTTGGTGATTACCAAGGGCTCTTCGCCATTTGTTAATAAAGTAAAAGATAATAAGGGCAGTGACGCCAGTACTGGCCAAATCAGTGATCCAAACAAACCCATGTATGGCAATGCCAGTGCCGCCAAAGAAGCGGCCAAAGAATTTGCGCCTGAACCTTCGGCCAGCGCCGCAGCTACCACCGCCGTGGTGCCGGCCAGCCCAATGCCAAGCCCTGCGCCAGCACCCAACAAGCCCGAAACCAAGCCACCAGAAGACAAGCTCGATAAATTAATCGATCGAGCCATTACCAGAACTGACACCGCTGCCGAAGACAAATGGGTTTACTTTTTGCAGGCTGGCGCGTTTAAAGAACAAAGCGACGCTGAAAATACCCGCGCCAAACTGGCATTATTAGGGTTTGAGGCAAGTTTGAGTGAACGAAGTACCGATAACGGTGTCCTATACCGGGTAAGAGTGGGGCCGTACAATCAAATTGAAGCGATGAACAAGGTGCGAGCCAAACTGATTGAAAACGGTATAGATGTTTCTATTGTGCATAATCAAAAGTAATTTCTAAAATTTCATAAGGACAATCATGCGAATTCTTAAATATTTAATCATTTCACTGAGCGCTTCACTGAGCTTTGGTTTGCTCGCCATCAGCCCCGCCGCCTTTGCAGGTGGAGGCCCGGGTTATACCGTATTAACCGACCCACAATCAACCGATACGGGCAAAAAAGTCGAAGTGATCGAGTTTTTTGCTTATGGCTGTCCGCATTGCTTTGGGTTTGATCCTGCTTTGGCAGCATGGGTGAAAAAGCAGGGTGACCAGATTGTTTTCAAGCGTGTTCCTGTCAACTTCCGCCCGGAATGGGTATTACACGAACGCATGTATTACGCGCTCGAAGCAATGGGTAAACTGGAAGATACGCATGGCAAGATTTTCAATGCCTTACATGTAGACCGCCAACGCTTGGACAATGATGAAGCGATTATGGCATTGATGGTCAAGCTGGGCATCGACAAGCAAAAATTTGCCGATGCGTATGGCTCGTTTTCGGTGCAAGCCAAAGTCAAGCGGGTTGGGCAATTACAAGCCAGTTATAAAATCGACCAAGTCCCTTTGGTGGTGGTGGATGGCCGTTACGCCACCTCCCCTTCCAAGGCGGGTGATATGATTGGCCACGAGAAGCCGGAGTCGGAGCAGCAACAAATGGCCATCAAAATTCTGGATGATCTGGTTGGCAAATCCAAAAAGAAGTAAGGATTGCAATGACTTTACAAAAAGGGCGGAGAAATTCCGCCTTTTTTTATGGCTTTGCGAAAGCCAAGACGCGTTGTCATTTTTGCGACAAAATCAAAATTTAAATCTGTCTGTCTGAATTCGGTGAGCAACCATGCGTTAAACTTGGCTGATCGCGCTTAATGCTGATTAAGTCGGTCCAACTTATATTTACTGCAATAAAATCGTTACTGATGTCGTTCAAACAAATCGAGAACGAGATTGGCCTCCCCGAAAATGGGGCTACTCGTCTTACTCATTTTGTGAACGAGCTTGGTGTCCCGAAAAATGACCCTGCTCACACCGCATTGCTGGATCTTGATAATCCAGCCGAGCAGCGCTTTGCCTGTTTCAATTGCCTCGCACAACCATCCCCAGCCACCGCCACTGTCACCACCAGGCCGATCAACAAACAGGTTGAGCAGCGCTTGGCTGGCATCACGATATTATTGGTAGACGATAGTTTGACCAGTCAATTAGTCGCGCGAACCATGCTGGCGCGTGCAGGTGCCAATGTTGACATTGCCACCAATGGGTATGACGCGGTGGAAATTTTGCGTCAGAAGGCCGCACAATACGATATGGTATTAATGGATGTGCAAATGCCCGTCATGGATGGGTTGCCGGCCACGCGTGTTGCGCGCGAAGAATTGAACCTCGCCCTACCCATCCTTGCCATGAGCGCGGGCACCTCAGCGGGCGACCAGGAAGCCTGCCGCAGCGCCGGCATGAATGGTTTTGTTGCCAAACCGCTGTGTATTGTTGCGGCTATCGATACCATATTGCAGCACGTATCGGTTGCGCCATACCCTGAGGAGATCATTTCTGGCACCGCTTTGCTCGAAATTTGTGACGCCCAGCCGGATTTTCGCATCACGCTGGCAGAGTTAATCAAAACCATGATGGCGCAAAGCCAGCCGCAGTTACAACAGGTGCGGCAATGTTTGCAACAAGGGCAGCCTGTTGCTGCCGCCTGCATCTTGCATGACATGCGTGGCAGCATCGGCTTTCTGGACGCAAAACTCTTTACCAGTACCGCGCTGGCACTGGAAACTGCGATAAAGCGCAACGATCAAGCCCAGATCCCCGGTTTGCTGCACGATACCGATGTCGCTTTAGGGCAAGTTTTGCAAGCGCTACAACCGTGGTTGGAAAAACTTGCCCAAGTCATTTCAACACACCACTCAACACCCGCTTAAGTGTCACCGCGTAATCAATTTGAGCAACGATAACCATCTGCTGTCATTTCCGCATGCTTTTGGTGGGAATCCAAGTTATTTATTTCGCGCAGCGCAATCAACCGCGCCGCCGGGCGCAATTGGCTGGCAGTGGGCGATGCGCTGCTGGCGTTTGACCCGCTCACTTCCTCCGGCATTGCGGGGGCATTGGGTGATGGGCCGGACGCAGCCGAGGTCATAGTGGCGCAACCGGCGGGCGATATTGCCCCGGCCTGGGCCGAGCGCGCCAACCGCAGCTTTACCCGCTATTTGCAGGGTTTGCGCCAACACTATGATTTTGCGCACTAAAACCCCATCCGCCTAGGGAAAGGTCAGCGCTTCGAGCGACTCACACCGGGCAGCATTTTGGCCGACGTTTTGCACGCCACGGCCAAACAGCAACGGCATTGCGCATTGCGAACCCCACATGCCTGCTGCATTATGGCCGACGCCTTGCACCAGGTAATATCGATGCGCAGCCTCAAGCTGTGCGCTCAGCTTATATTTCTTCCCCTGGGCTTTTTCATAGTTACAATTGCTCATGGCACGTTGCAGGCGCGCCAGCCCACTCAAATTGGCTGGAGCCGCCTGATCCAGCGGCCCTTCGATTTGGGTATCCAGAGAACCAGCAAAATAGCTGACCTGGCGCGTGGCAAAGCGTGCAAACAGTTGCATAGGGCTAAGGGTGAGCGGATATTTAAATTCGACCCCGGAAAAATCCAGCCCATATTTATACTGATTAAAATCCGCCACTGGCCCGGTATAAGGCGCAAACGCCGTCGCGCCCTGGCTCACATCGCCAAGTGGGCGATCTTTATCAAAATACATATAGGTGCCAGGATTGGCAATCGCGTATTCCAGGCTCAGTCCGGCGCGGGTACGTTCATATTGATTATTCAGCGCCGCGTAGCGCTGCAACATTTGCCCACCCGCAGAGTGGCCCGCCATGACAATATGACGCAGGTTTGGGAATTGGTTTTGGTCACCCAGTTTAAGTAAAACATCATCCAGCACGGCAAAAGAACTGGCGATTTGTTTGGCGGCCTTTTTATTGGTCGGCAAACCGATTGACCAGCCGTTACTGGTCCAATACGGCAGTTGCGGCGGCATGGTAGCGACATCACGGTCTTCATGGTTGTAAAATTTGGGCGCAATGATCAGGGTGCCAGCGGCATCGCCGCTTTGTTTGAGCAAGGTCAGGGTATCGGCAAAATAACGATCCGCATCCCGGTTAACCCCATGCAGCACCAACACCACGCGCGTGATTTTTTGCATGGCGGCGCTATCGGTCAGTGCCTGATTGCTGTACACCTCGAACGGATAAGCCGCAGAGGGCAAGCCGAGGTGGATGATTTGCTGCGGGTTGCTTGCAGCAAGGCTTGTCGCGGCTGCGACATTTGCCGCCGCAAGCCAGATCAATGCCAAAATGGGAACTCGCACCAAAACCATCGCCACACCCTTTTATAATGCAAATTAACGCCAACTTGCGGCATGGATTCATGCTGCTTGCATGCAAGTATAACGCACCTTATGGGTGCAACAAGCCACAAATCGATGAAGCCATTCAGGCACGCGCCTGCCCTGTCAAGCCGCCGCATGCGCAAATCCAGGCCGCCATCACCATCCCAATTCTACATATTGCCGATGCCACGGCCGAGGTGCTGCTGCAAAATAATATCCACACCGTGGGTTTGCTGGGCACCGCGTTTACCATGGAGCAGGATTTTTATAAGGGCAGGCTGGAACAACAGCACGGCCTCAAGGTGTTGGTGCCTGATGCGCCAGATCGGCAAATTGTCCACCACGTCATCTACCATGAATTATGCTTGGGTAAGATTGAGGCTGGCTCAAAGCAGGCTTACTTGCGCATCATGGCGCAACTGGCGCGGGACGGGGCGCAAGCGGTGATTTTGGGTTGTACCGAGATAGGCATGCTGGTGCAACAGGCTGATACCCCGGTGGTTTTGTATGACACCACCGAAATTCATGCTGCCAAAGCGGTGCAAGCCATGCTTTAAAAGTCTCTGCATTTTCCGAAAATTTTCCCCATCTTATCGGATTTGAGTTACCTTAATCCCTTTTTTTTGCAGTAAATCAACAATACTGTTTGGCCCTGCCATATGTCCCGCCCCCACCACGATGAAAGCGGGCTTGCCGCTTTGCAATAATTGGATGATTTTTTCGGCCATCAAAATATTACGCTCATCGAACAGGGCTTTCATCATCTTTTCTGAGCCGGGGTCTTTGCTGGAGGATTCGCGCAGTAGTTTGGCCAGGGCTTTGGCATCGCCGTTACGCCAGGTTTTGACCATGGCATCAATGGTTTGCTTCATTTCGCCGGTTTTCAGCGCGCTTAACGTATAACTGAGCATGGCGTCATTATCGGCATCGTTCAAGCTGGTAAGTACCTGCGCCTGGAATTCCGGCGTTTCAAATTCCTGGATGCGCTTGCCGTCGGCTTTGGCTTGCTTGATAAAGTGCAAATCGATGCCGGCTTCCATGTCATAACCCAATTGTTGCAGCATGCCCAGCGATAAGGCGGTGGCAACAATCACCGGCTTTAAACTTTGCATGGCCTGTGCGTTGGGGCCAACCGTATCGCTCAGTTGCTTCCAGGTCGCTTCCGTTAAATGGTTTTGCAATTTGTTCGGCGGCGCATAAGTGACGTGCGGGGCCAGTTTTTGCTGCAAACCAGGGTCGCTGGCATCCAGTTCTACCGCCAGCACTTCAGCCCGTTGATAGGCCGCTTCCACCGCTTTGGGCAAGGGGTAAAAATCGGGTTTGGCGATGTGGATGGAGCCAAACATGTACACGGTTTTGTCGCCGGATTTGATTTCCCAAAACAAGCCTTTGGTGGACGGATTGGCTTTGGTGGCGCTGGCAGCATTGCTGTCGGCGGCATGGCTTGGGGCAAGTAAGCCCAGCGTGAGCGCCAGCGGCACCATGGCAGCATGGCGCAGCAGGGTGCGGCTCAGGTTGTGGGCGTACTGAAGAATGGCGGTTTTCATAAAAGTCCTTCGGGATAAAAAATCATGGTCAAAATCATGGTTTGGCCAAACGGCCAGTCGGTATGGCAACGCCGGCCGCCAGGGTTTGCTTCCAGCGCCGTTTTAAGCCTGCCAGTGTGGCAATAACGACGATGGCGGTGGCAGGCAAAAACAGCGGCGAGGCTACGCCAATGACGGTTAAAACAATGCCAAGCAGTATCATTACCACGTAGTAGAACCAAGTGTTGCGGTAGCCGCCTTGCATGGCGGCGTAGTTGTCCAACGTGGCCAATGACAACGGCAGCGCGGCGATCAGCATCGGGGGCAAATAATTGAAGCCCGATTGGCTCGCGTCCAAACCCGCGCCCCATAACACGGCCAACAGCAACGCAGCGGGTACGGCGGTGCAAGCCAGCGTTAAACCAAATTGGCGCAAACAAGTTAATGCGAGCAAGCGGTTGTAGCCTTGCCCCTGTACGCCCGCAGGCAAGAGTTTTAAAAGATGCTGCTCTTGCCTATGCTGTTGCAGCGCCTGAATGCCTTGCCGAATCACACCAATTGGCGTGCCAGAAATGGCCAAAGCCAAGGCCAGTGTGATGATTCTGAGCGCGAAGGGGGCATCGTGTTTGATGACGAAAAATGAGATGGCCAGAAAGCCGCCAAGCGATATAATCCAGGCCACATTGCTGACCACCACCGACCAATGCAAACGGTAGCCCAGGCCGTAAATTAGCAGGCGTGGTTTGTTCACGGGCTGTTGGATCGCACGCGCCAGGCTGGCGTCGTAGAAATAGCTGGCACCGAGCAGCTTGGCCCAGGTCATGGCGCTGCTTTTGCTGGTTTCCCCCGTAATCATTGCGGTATAGCCGTCCAGTTTTTTCTGAACGACCCAGGCGCGCTCGCCCTTGAGCGCAAAAATACGCCGCGCCAGCAAATGGAACAACAGCAAAACCAGGGCCAGCGCCATAGCCGCAGGCAAGGGGCGACTATCCCATAAGCCGGAGCGCACGACAAAACCGGGTAGCCAGGTAAAGCTCAGTATGCCCAGTACAAAGGCCAGGGGATTGGCAAATTTGGCGTCGCCGGGGGTGTATAAAAAACTCATCATCAGCAAGCTGCTACAGATGCCCAGGAACAAGAGTAAAAAATGCCCGAGCACCAGACTTGCCAAGCCAGCCAATACGATGGATGTGGCCAAAATCATGATCGCAAAGCTAAAATACAGGTGGCGCGCCAGACCGGGCAGGGTTTGGTTGTGGTGCGGCGTCGCCAAGCGCAGGCCGTTGACAACGAGTTGTGGCAACATGCTAAGCAACAGCGCGTACAGCATGCTGACAAAAATCAGCATTGCCACGCCATTGGCAAATTTGATGTGAAGCAGCAGCGGGATTAACGGCAAACCCAGCGTCAGCGCAAGTAAGAACCAGTACACTTTAAACGAACCCATGGTGCGCCGTTCCAGCAGCGCCGCCTGGTAAATTTGGAATAAAATTTGCCCGTTCAT
>JBKJLF010000600.1:0-2616 GCA_046597185.1 Burkholderiaceae bacterium
CAGCCAGGGTAGAAGCTTGGAAAAGACGACTAATACGACAAAAATCACCACGACCCAACGTATCATCAAAACCTTTCCCGACCAGACTAGTTAACCAAACTGCGATTCTACGATAAATTGCGATTTTTATCACGTGTCAATGTGGCGAATCTGCCAAATCGCTGCCAAATCGCTGCCAAATCGGCCCCACAGCATCCCCAAAGCGCACCTGCATTTGTCACGCTTTGCCTACAATCGTCCGCTCCGGTTGTTGCGTTCATATTGTTGCGGCAAGCTGCAATCCTTGCCCAGTACCAGGACTTTAAATAATTCGCCCATTTCTGCTGGTGATATCAGCCTTTGCAAGGCGTTGGCTTGCGGCAGGTAAGCACTGCTTTTGGCGGGATCGGTGCGCAACAGGCAATCGGTAATGCCACTATCAAGTAAAAACGCCGCCTGATTGCTGTAGCTGAGAATGTCCAAGCCAGCATCTTGCGCTTGCCGCGCAATATGGCTGAAATCGATATGGGCGGTAATGTCTTGCAAGCCGGGCAAATAAAACGGGTCATCATGAGCGTGGTGACGATAATGACAATACAGCGTACCGTGCTGCCGTTGCGGCAAATAATATTCGTGCGCCGGGAAGCCATAATCGATCAAAATCGCGGCACTGGTGCCAGCGGATTGCCCGAGCAATTGCGCCAGGCTTTGGATAAACGCGCCCGCCAGCGGATGCAGTTCGGTGGTGTAACCGGGCGGCAGTAGGTCGGCATCGGGAATTTGAAGCGCAATGCTGGCTAAAAGGGTAGCGGGGCAAGCCCGGTTGCGCCAAACCAATTTGCCCGCCACATGCCCGACCAAACATTCCTGCCAACCTTGTTCCTGTTTTTGCACCACATGCACGGGCATGGCGTCGAGCACTTCATTGGCTAAAACCAGAGTGGGAGATTCGCCGGAAAACGCTGGCGGCCATTGCTCCAGCCAGCAGACTTGCGCAAATTGGTGTAATATCGCCTGTTGCCTTGCGCGCAAGGAGCCGGATAGTTCCAAAATGGCGTACTGTTCGACCGGGATGTCCAGCCTGTGCAGCTCGCATAACACATCGTGGGCCAGTTGTCCGCTGCCTGCGCCAAATTCGAGAATGCGCAAGGGGCCGTGTGGCAATAGCGCGCGTGCGGCACGGGCCAGGGCTTGACCAAACAGTGGGCTCATTTCCGGCGCGGTGGTAAAATCGCCATCTTTGCCTAATTTGGTGGCCCCGCCGCTGTAATAGCCAAGGCCCGGTTGATAGAGCGCCAATTCCATATAGCGGGCGAATGAAATGGCCGCGCTTCTGGAAGGATTTGAGGCCGGGTCGGGGGCTTGATCGAGGGCTTGATCAATCTCGGTGCAAATGATGGCAAGCAGCGCGTCCGACGCTTGTTGTGCGGCGTCAGATGGGGTGGGGAGGGTTAAGCCACGTTGGGTCATACCAGATGAATAAATAAATTGTCAGAAGAAATTAAAAAGATGGATCAAGCGCCACACACATTGCCACACGTATCAACGCCACTTGCTGAAGCCACCAGCGCGACCAAAGTTGCCAAAGTTGCCTTGGTGACCGGTGCTGCCAAACGCCTGGGCCGACATATCGCCATCACCATGGCGCAACGCGGCTGGGACGTGGTGGTACATTACCACCAATCGGCCCAAGACGCACAGCTAACACAGCGGTCGATTCAAGCTTTGGGGCGACGTGCCATGCCATTATGTTGCGATTTGGCCGATGCCAGCAGTGTGGCACAAATCGTACCGCAAATTATGGCGTTTTTTGGTCGCCTCGATTGTGTGGTGAATAATGCCTCCCTGTTTGATTATGATAACGCCGAAGATTTTTCGCAGGCCCGACTGGATACGCATATGCATACCAATTTGGCCGCCCCCATCTTGCTGGCGCAAGCTTTGCATCGCGTCACACCAATTGGGCAACAGGCGGTGGTGGTGAATTTACTGGATCAAAAACTATTCAATTTGAATCCGGATTATTTGTCTTACACGCTTTCCAAAGCCGGTTTGCACACCGCCACCGTAATGTTGGCGCAAGCCCTGGCACCCAAGGTGCGGGTGGTGGGCGTGGCTCCGGGCATTACCCTCATTTCAGACAAACAAACCCCGGCCGAGTTTGAAAAAGCCCATCAAATGACACCGCTGGGACGTTCCAGCACACCGGACGATATTAGCAATACCGTTTGTTTTTTGGCAGAAACCCCGGGCGTGACGGGCGCAACTTTATTGGTCGATGGTGGACAGCATTTGCACCCTTTGGCGCGCGATGTGGTTTTTGTGGCAAAGCAAAATCCCTTGGCTGAGCCTGATTGATAGATATTAATAGATATTAATAGATATTAATTTACAACAATTAAAAATAATCTTAACCCTTAACCTTTGGACCATCGGCCATGAGCATCGCTTTATTTTATCCCCAGTTGGCAAACTGCCGCCGTTTGTTTTTGCGTAACTACGAAGTGATGGCGCGCATCGGGCATTATGAATCTGAAAAAAAGGGCGCGCAGCGTTTGTTGTTGGATGTGGATGTGTATGTGCCGCTGGAATTCAGTACGCCCAAGTCCGACCATTTGTCGGAAGTGCTCGATTACA
>JBKJLF010000213.1:0-4955 GCA_046597185.1 Burkholderiaceae bacterium
GTAGATTAAATTATCATTCCAGCCCGTGCCCTGGCCGATGGTTAAACGCTTCAAATCTTCCAGCGTTTTTACCTGATCGATTTTGCTTTGGTTGGCTTTGTTGATCAGGGCGATGCGGTAACCCAATAAACCTTTGCGCAAGGGGATGCGAATCGGCAGGAAGCGCCGCTCCATGTCTTCGCTGGTGGAATTCCACACCACCGTGATGCCCGGATGGCCTTTTTCCAGATCCAGCAGATAGCGGGTTTTGGGCATGACGTTGGGGTTTTGCGTCAGTTCGTAAGGGCCATATTGGGGCACCGTTTTTTCCAGGGCGGTGCGCAGCATCTCAATCACATCGTCCGAGCGGGTATCATTGGGGATATCGCCCGATAAATAAATCACCTTCACCACGTCGCTGTGGGCGTCGCAAGGCCAGCCAAGCAGCGTCAGCAGGAGCAAACCCAGGATCAAACTCAAGATCAAACTCAAATCCGATAAAATTGCTTTCATTTTGGTGGTAAGGTGGATGGATTGAAATACAGCGGTAAAATACAGTCTACCCGAATCGTCATGGTTCGCCAATTAATTCCATACTTGCCGCCTTGCTTTTATACAGCTTGTTGTATGGAGCAGATTAACGGAGTCAAAATGAAAACGCCAGACTGGTGCAACTTGCTGTGCTTGTTACTGTGCCTGGCACTGCATTTCCAGGTTCGGGCACAGGATGAGATTGCGCCACGGGTTGCGGCATGCACCACTTGTCACGGCAAACAGGGGCGCGCTACCAGTGATGGTTATTATCCGAGGATTGCAGGCAAACCGGCAGGCTACCTGTTTAATCAAATGCAAAATTTTCGCCAAGGGCGACGCCAATATCCGCTGATGAATTATTTGCTGGCGCATCTCTCGGACGCCTATTTGCAGGAAATCGCCGATTATTTTGCCAACCAGCACCCTCCTTATCCAGCGCCGCAAAGCACACAGGTTTCGGCTGCCATTTTGGCGCGCGGACGGGTATTGGTGCAGCAGGGCGACCCCGCTCGCCAAGTGCCTGCCTGCGTTGCCTGCCATGGGCAACAATTGATGGGAGTGGCACCGGCTATTCCCGGTTTGTTGGGCGTGCCCAACGATTATTTGAGCGCCCAGTTTGGGGCATGGCGTAGCGGGGTGCGGCATGCGGCAGAACCGGATTGTATGGCGCAAATTACCCAACGCCTGACGCTGGAAGATATTCAGGCTGCCAGTGCCTGGTTGGCGCAACAAGTGCCGCCGCCGGATGCGCGTCCGACCAGCGCCAGCCCAGGAAAACTGCCGCTGCGTTGTGGCAGTGTGCAGGAGCTGCCATGAGTGGTCAGATAAATTCGGAGGCAAATTCGGCGGCAAGTTTGGAGTCAAGCCCGCAATCAGACACACTGCCAGCGCTGAGAATATCGATTTGGCGTTACGTGCGTCGGGCTTTACTGGTATTGTTGCTGCTGGCGCTAGCTTCGCTGGCGGCAATTTATTATTTTGCCTCCAGTGCGGATGAAGCACGCGTCTTCCCCGCTGGTAAAGCGGGGCGGCCTGAGCAAGTGGCCCTGGGGGCTTACCTTGCCCGTGCGGGTGATTGCGCGGCTTGCCACACGGCGCGCGGTGGGCCTGTGTATGGGGGAGGGCGCGCGCTGGCGACGCCTTTTGGTGACGTGGTGGCCCCAAATATTACGCCTGACAAGGTCAATGGCATCGGTAGTTGGACTGCCGATGATTTTTGGCGCGCCCTGCATCATGGCAAATCGAAAGATGGGCGCATGTTGTACCCGGCTTTTCCCTATCCCAATTACACTAAAATCAGCCGCCCGGATGCCGATGCCTTGTTCGCCTTTTTACAAACCGTGCCTGCGGTGACGCAGGCCCGCCAAGCGCATCGATTGCGTTTCCCCTATAACCAAAGTTTGATGTTGGCAGCGTGGCGCGTACTGTATTTTCGGCCCGGAGAGTATCAGGAAAATCACCAACAAAGCGCGCAATGGAATCGTGGCGCGTATCTGGTGCAAGGTTTGGGGCATTGTAATGCGTGCCATACCAGCCGCAATTTTTTGGGGGCCAGCCAAAGCGGGGTGGATTTGGCGGGCGGCATGATTCCGATTTTAAATTGGTATGCGCCATCGCTTACTTCCGATAAAGAAGCTGGTTTGGGTTTGTGGCCACAGGCGGATATTCACGCGCTGTTGAAAACCGGGGTAGCGCCACAGGGAGCCGTATTTGGCCCAATGGCCGAAGTGGTGGCGCAAAGCTTGCAGCATCTGAGCGATGCCGATATCGCGGCCATGGCCGGCTATCTCAAATCCTTGCCGCAAACCGCGCTGGCCCAGCCGGAAGTGGATGATAATATCGCCCCGGAAGAGCGTGAGCGGCTCTTGACCTTGGGGGCCAAGCTGTATGAGACTTATTGCCAGGATTGCCATATGGCCGATGGCAAAGGCAAACCACCCGCTTGGCCGCCACTGGCGGGCAACCGTGCCATTACCATGCCGTCGGCCGTGAATTCAATTCGCATTGTGTTAAATGGCGGTTTTGCACCATCGACTGCTGGCAATCCGCGTCCGTATAGCATGCCGCCATATGGGCCGCAACTGAGTGATGATGAAGTGGCCGCCGTGGTTAGCTATATTCGCCAGGCTTGGGGCAATGCTGGGCCGGGGCGGGCGCTGGTGGATGCGCCGGAAGTGAACCGTTACCGCTCGGTGCCGCTGGATTAGGCCAAACCCGTAAAGCTTACGGGCAGGGTTGGTTAAGCAGGCTTATCAAGTCATGAATCCCGCAAATACCCGTTCCACCATGGGTAATCAACGGCGGATATTTTGGGGCTAAAGCGTGCCAGTGTCGTGATGCGCTTAATGACGCCAGGCAGGCGCATTTCGTTTGCCGGATTTTTACCCGCCCAGGCGCGCAGAATATCTACCGTGGAAAGGGTTTTCACGGCAACTTCAGGGCGGCGAGCAACCTTCACGGCTTTATTGTCGTTGCTTAATAAGATGAAACCGCGATGTTTGGCAATCGCTAATGCTTGCGCCTCTCCATCGTCCATTTCACTGGCAAAATCAATATAGTCACTCATTTAGGCTTCGCCATGATAAAGGTGACTCATATCCAGGTGCGCCGCCGCCGCTTCCTGGGTAATATTGGCCGCTTTGCGTGCTGCGATCAGGCGTTCGGCAAGGCTGGTGAGGTCGATGGTTTCGTATTTCATGGCGTGGCATGGTGATGATCACGTTGTTGGCTCAGTTCCTGGTTTTGTACTTTTGAATTATTTTTAAAGAATTCTCTTGAGTAGGTGCGAATTACTTCACGAGAATGCCGCAACTGTCATTCATTAATTTCACCATCGTCTTCAATTGGGATTTCGGTTAAACGTAGATGATTGCTCATGCGACGTTTACTACTCGTTGCGTTATTTTCCCATTTCATGGCTTCTAGTTGCAATAGTGAAAGATAGCGCCGTTCGCCTCGCTTAGTTATCAGTTCGATTAAAACATCGGTGTCATATGGGCTTAGCGCCTCCTCAATACCTGCAGATGAAAAGGCTTGGCGGCGTTCAACGCATGCCGGACAGCGACCACAATGTGTTTTACCTTTCAGCCTCAAAATATGCACACAAGACCGTGATTTTTGTAGCCAAGTGCTTAGGCCTGCATATTTCACTAAGCCCTGTAGCATTTCACCACCCACCCAGCATCCCTGCCATTAATGGGCGGTTAATTGCACCAACACCATTTTCAAACATTTCAATATTTTTAATTTTGTATGCGTCTGCTGCAATTGTGGCTGTCGCACAGAACAATAAGGCCCGGCTGCGTTGGGTTAATTCCTGTATTCTTTCAGTAGGATTTAATTATATGCCGTTTGGCAGTAATATAAAATATTTTTTTATTTAAAAATTTACTTTGTAAAATTCATCGCGTACTCCAAAAAACAGAAAAGCCCACCGGGAAACCCGGCAGGCTTTTCTACATTCTACGACCAGTGCTGACCTGTGATGATCAGTGCGGGTACTGGTACGGCAAAATTACATCATGCCGTCCATACCACCCATGCCGCCCATACCACCCATGCCGCCGCCCATACCGCCGCCTGCTGGCTTGTCTTCTGGCAATTCGCTGACCATGCAATCGGTAGTCAACATCAAACCAGCGATTGAAGCAGCATTTTGCAAGGCCGAACGGGTCACTTTGGTTGGATCCAACACGCCCATTTCCATCATGTCGCCATACACGCCGCTTGCTGCGTTGTAGCCGAAATTGCCGCTGCCAGCCAATACTTTAGCCACAACAACCGATGGCTCGTCGCCAGCGTTTTGCACGATGATGCGCAGTGGCTCTTCGATAGCGCGCAATACGATCTTGATGCCAGCATCTTGATCGGCATTGTCGCCTTTCAGGCTGACATTGGCGCGTGCGCGCAACAGGGCTACGCCGCCGCCGGCCACAATGCCTTCTTCCACGGCAGCGCGGGTTGCGTGCAATGCATCTTCCACGCGGGCTTTCTTTTCTTTCATTTCAACTTCAGTTGCAGCGCCAACCTTGATCACTGCCACGCCGCCTGCCAATTTGGCAACGCGCTCTTGCAGTTTTTCGCGGTCGTAGTCAGAAGTGGCTTCTTCGATCTGAATGCGCACTTGCTTGACGCGCGCTTCGATGTTAGCGGCATGACCAGCACCATCAATGATGATGGTGTTTTCTTTGCTCACTTCAACGCGCTTGGCTTGGCCCAATTCAGCCAAAGTGATTTTTTCCAAAGTCAGGCCAACTTCTTCCGCTACAACTTGGCCGCCGGTCAAGACAGCGATGTCTTCCAGCATCGCTTTGCGGCGATCGCCAAAACCAGGGGCCTTGACAGCCACGGTTTTCAGGATGCCACGGATATTGTTGACCACCAAAGTAGCCAATGCTTCGCCTTCGATATCTTCAGCGATGATCAGCAATGGACGACCAGCT
>JBKJLF010000227.1:0-4562 GCA_046597185.1 Burkholderiaceae bacterium
CTCGACCTCAACCTTGGCAAGGTTGCGCTCTACCAACTGAGCTACTCCCGCATGTCTTACGTATTACATTATCAGTTATGCACCTGATAACGAAGAATCTGGAGCGGGAGAAGAGTCTCGAACTCTCGACCTCAACCTTGGCAAGGTTGCGCTCTACCAACTGAGCTACTCCCGCGTCGAACAACTTAAGCTAGCTATTATAGCGCGTTTGAGAAGTTTGTCAAGCCCTAGCCGGATTTTTCTGTATTTTCTTTGATCAACGGCCACGCCAAACGCAAATAGTAGACCATTGACCACACCGTCAACACCGCCGCCAGCCCCAATAACCAGGAGCCCCAAACCCGGGTATCAATCACACCAAATAAAAAGTCATAATACAAGAGCATGGGAATGGCCGTCATTTGCGCTGCAGTCTTGACTTTACCAATCGAGCTCACCGCCACCGATTTGGACGCACCAATTTGCGCCATCCATTCACGCAAGGCGGAAATCGCAATTTCACGCCCAATGATGATAAACGCGACCACCGCATTAACCCGATCTTGTTGCACCAAAACCAATAGCGCACCGGCCACCATCAATTTATCCGCAACCGGATCAAGAAAGGCCCCAAAGGCCGAGGTTTGATTCCAACGCCGCGCCAAAAAGCCATCAAACCAATCGGTAATCGCCGCCACCACAAATACCGAGGTTGCCGCCACGCCACGGCCGAACTCTGACAGCCAATGATTGGGGAAATACATCACGCCCACCACCAAAGGAATCAAGGCCATGCGTAACCAGGTTAGCAAGATCGGAATATTAAACGGCATAATGACTCTGTTTGTCGTATTTCAACAACACTCAACCAAAGTGTGCTTCAATGCAATTGTTTATAAATTTCTTCTGCCAGTTGATGTGAAATCCCATCCACCGAACTCAGATCCTCAACGCTGGCGTCTACCACGCCGCGCAAACCACCAAAACGGGCCAATAATTTCTGTCGTCGCTTGGCACCAATTCCTTCAATTTCTTCCAAACGCGAAGTTTGCCGGGTTTTCGCACGCTTGGCACGCATGCCGGTAATGGCAAACCGATGCGCCTCATCGCGAATTTGGGCAATCAGCATTAAGGCTGCCGAATCTTTACCCAGCTCTTGCGCAGCACGTCCATCCACAAATACCAAGGTCTCCAAACCGACCTTACGCCCCTCACCTTTGGCAACGCCGACAATCAAACTCAAATCCAGGCCCAATTCAACAAACACCTGGCGCGCCATTTCAACCTGCCCTTTGCCGCCATCGATGAAGACGATATCGGGCATCACACCCGCACTTGCAGCCTCGCTTTCACCCTCCGCTGCCGCCCGCGCCACTTTTTCATAACGCCGCTGCAACACCTGACGCATGGCCGCATAATCATCGCCACCTGTGATACCAGTGATATTGTAACGCCGATACTCGCCATGTTGCATGGCATGATGATGAAATACGACACAAGAGGCTTGCGTTGCTTCACCCTGAGTATGACTGATATCGAAGCATTCCGCACGCAACAACGCAATATCGTCCATTTCCAGATTCAGCACCTCTACCAGGGCACGGGTTCGGGCTTGTTGCGAACCTTGTTCCGAAAGCAGCCGCGCCAAGGCCAGTTGCGCGCCTTTTTGCGCCAGCTCCAACCATTGCCGCCTTTGCCCTTGCGGCTGAAAAATCAATTGAATCCGATGTCCGCATTGCGCACTCAAAGCTAACACTAATTCAGGTTGATCGAATTCAATATTCAGGATCAAAATCGCCGGCATGAATTTGTCGATATAGTGTTGCGCCAAAAATGCTTTCATGACCTGCACTGGTGGCGTGTCATCATCGGCTTGCGCCATGGCGTCATCAAACTGGGTGGGAAAATAAGCGCGATCACCCAAATGTCGGCCGCCGCGCACCATCGCCAAATTCACACAGGCACGCCCACCCTGGATCAAAACGGCGATGATATCGACATCGCTTTGATTACCAATTTCCATGCTTTGCTGCGCCAACACGCGTGACAGGGCATTGATTTGGTCGCGCACGATGGCCGCTTGTTCATATTCATAATCAGTCGCCAATTTTTGCATTTTGGCTTCCAGCTCGGCCAGTACTTCGCCTTGCTGGCCACGCAAAAAGCGCATCGAATTTTCCACGTCCAGCGCATAATCCTGCGCGCTGATCACCTCAACACAAGGCGCGCTGCAGCGATGGATTTGGTGCAGCAAACAAGGCCGGGTGCGATTGGCGTAGACACTGTCTTCGCAGGAGCGCAAGCGGAATACTTTTTGCAAAATCTGAATCGATTCCTTGACCGCCCAGGCACTGGGGTAAGGGCCAAAATAAGCGTGCTTCTTATCGACCACACCCCGGTAGTACAACATGCGCGGTACGGCTTCGCGGGTGATTTTTAAATAGGGGTAGGATTTATCATCGCGAAATAAAATGTTGTAACGCGGCTGCAAAGCCTTGATTAAATTGTTTTCCAGAATCAAGGCTTCGGCTTCGCTGTGCGTGACCGTGGTTTCCATGCGCGCGATGCGCTCAACCATGAGCGCGATGCGTGGACTGGACAGATTTTTTTGAAAGTAACTGGTTACGCGTTTTTTCAAATCGCGCGCCTTGCCCACATAAAGAACCACATCCTGCGCATCAAAATAGCGGTACACACCTGGCAAATGCGGCAGTTTGGCCACCGTTTCCAATAAGGTGGCGCGGCTTGGGTCTGGCTCATCCATCAAGCACACTCAGCAGAATTAATCATCAAGCTTACTTGTCAGAATTAATCATCAGGATCGCCTTGCCGCCTGCATCAAGGCTTTCATTTCACGCACCGCCGCTTGCCAACCAACAAAGATCGCATGAGCCACCACCGCATGGCCGATATTCAATTCGGAAATCTCGTCAATCGCAGCAATCGCCTGGACATTGGTGTAATGCAAGCCATGCCCGGCATTGACTTTCAGACCGCATTCAATCCCGATTTTGGCGGCATGCCTGATCCGCGCCAATTCCTGCTGTTGTTCCTGGCCTTCGGTATCGGCATAGCGCCCGGTGTGTAATTCGATCACCGGCGCACCCATTTTGGCCGCCGCGCGGATTTGCGCTTCGTCGGGGTCGATGAACAAGCTCACCCGTATCCCGTGCGCCTGCAATTGCGCCACCGCCGCTTGCACTAGGTCAAAATGGCCCAAGACATCCAAACCGCCCTCGGTGGTAATTTCAGTGCGCTTTTCTGGCACCAGACACACATCTTGCGGCTTGACCTGACAGGCAAAGGCGATCATTTCTGGCGTCACCGCCGCTTCCAGATTCATGCGCGTTTGCAGCAAGGGGCGCAGGGCCAGCACATCGGCATCACGAATATGGCGGCGGTCTTCGCGCAGGTGCAAGGTAATCACATCCGCCCCCGCCTCTTCTGCCAACAGGGCACCGCGCACCGGATCAGGATAAACCGTACCACGCGCATTACGCAAGGTTGCGATATGATCGATGTTCACGCCCAGATCGATTAACGGGCCAACGGGGTGCAAGAAGCTCATGATGGATTGAGATAGGTTTAGGTGGTATCGTGTTTATAAGGGGCCAAGCATCACTATATTACCTCACTAATTGTGAGCTTAGGCATTATCAGCTTACTTAAACAGGGCCAAGTCGATTAATATTTGGCGCGAATTAATCGGCACGCCACCCAAATGATGGGCCAATAAAAACCGCATCAAGGTTTTACTTTGCGCCAGCGTGCTGGCTTCGTGGTAATGCTCGCTTTCCATGTCGAGCAAAGTTTGCCCGGAAACCTTGGGCCAAACATCGCTCGCCAGCGCTATGCGCGGCCCTTGCAGCGGGTCAACCACATACCATTGATCGGCCAATACCGCTTGCCGGGTGCTATTACAAAACCCCAAATCGCTGGCCACCCCGGTTTGCTTCAATAAAGCCAATTCAAATTTGCGCAAGACAATGGCGGGTGGTTCTTGATGAGCTAACTGATTTAAGGTGGAGACATATTGGTCAAACAATTCTGGATGCGGATCTTCCCGTGCCAGCAATTTTACCAGTAATTCATTGAGGTAAAAGCCGCATAACAAGGCGGAATTTTCCAGCGGCAATAAACCACCGACCCATTCGGCGGCAGTCAAGGTGCGCAATTCAGATTTACCACTCCAACTGAGCGACAAAGGTTGAAAACTTTGCAGTACCGAGCGCAATTGTGAATGCGGTCGCTTTGCGCCCTTGGCCAGCAATTGCACCCGGCCATGGTCGCGCGAAAAAAGATCGATGATCAAACTGCTTTCTTTATAGGGGAAGCGATGTAGTACAAAACCGGGTTGTTCCAGGCAACGGTAAGTGGTTCGCGTAGCGCGGATATTTGTGGCGCGACCAGGCGTGGCCCGACCAGGCGTGGTCCGACCAAGCGTGGCCCGACCAAGCGTGGCCCGACCAGGCGTGGTCCGACCAGGCGTGGCCCGACTACTCGTAGCCATAGGCGCGTAAGCCCGCTTCGTTATCTGCCCAGCCGGATTTCACTTTAACCCAAATTTCAAGGTAGACCGGGCC
>JBKJLF010000323.1:0-4509 GCA_046597185.1 Burkholderiaceae bacterium
TATGTGACCCCAGTTATGTGACCCCAGTTATGTGACCCCAGTTATGTGACCCCAGTTATGCAGTTATGTTGTCCCTCCACCAGGATCGGAGTCCAATGCCAGGATGGCCCATGCCTCGTTCACCACCATTGCATCTAACCCCGGTTATTCTTTTGCCCCGTAGCGCCGATCATACGCCTGACAGATTTCACGGTTGTAGTTACCAAGGATACGCATGCCATACCATTGTTCATCCTCATCCTGTTCTTCATCAAACAGGCTGCGATCCGATGTGCGGTTAAAGAAATCCAGCGCAGTCACGCCATGAAACAAGTCCGCTGCCGCTGCGACAACGTCATCGGCATCTTCTGCAAACAGACCCGGGAATACCCGAACCAATATATGCGGTGATATCGGCCCTTGCGCACCCTCCAGCTTCCAAAGCAACAAGCCCAATAACGCGGATTGCAACCAGTCCCGTGTTTTGTGATGGCGAATAAAATCATGCAAGGCCGCCGGTATTGCGCTGCCGTCGGTTGCGACGCATTCCTGCCATAACGCCCGCAAAGCGCGAGCTCTATCCGCTTCCGTGGGCGGGTTGAGGATGGTATCGATGTCCGGTTGTTCCATTTGGTTGCTCCTGTCAAAACATGTTAACGTGTTGGACTATGCCATGTTGATCAAATTCGACCACGCCAACAGCACCTTCCCGCACAAATTGCAACATGGGCTTGCCACCGAAGAGCAGATTGTTGCGATCCATGTGCACGGTGACCTGGCCATCATCCGCAGTACTTTCCTCGGCGCGTGTCAAGAATGCCTTGCTTGGTGCGATTATAACGTCTTGATCCTTGTCCGTGAAAACGCCAGCGGCAAATTCTTCCCCCCCGGGTTCCCGCGCTGACCCGCCGACACCGTTTCTCACATCCTGTGAAAAATGCGTTATCCAGCCTTTGGGGAATAGCGTTCCGTACTGACGCTCACCGCCCTGATTGGAAAGTTCCCCCATAAAACTGATGGCCCCCATATACCCGATGGCAAAAGCGCGTTCCGCCTGCCCTGGTTCAATGATCACATTACCATTCGGCTCTATCACGGCTTTGATGTCAGCCATCCCTCTGGTGCGAGGCATCATGGCGAGATCAACCTCGTGAACCGCCCCCTTACGCCGGGTTAATGCAGATGTCTTGCGCGAAAGCGCGTCAAAACGTGCGATAACATCTTCCATGCGCTCACCAACCATTGGAGGTCGCGGTGGCGCATCGCCATCGGGCATCGGTATCAAGCCCTTTTCAGTCGAAGCCCCCAGCAAGATCAATGCCTTTGCCGGTTGTGCCACCAGCAGCTCGACAAATTTCAATGGCGGCAATCCATTCTGCAGTTTTTCACGCAGGTTTTGCAACTGATTCAGAAAGTAAAGAGCTGGCTCCCTGGCACCATCGCCCAACGGCGCAAGGAAGGCTGCAAACTCACGCAATTTCGGAAACTGCTCCGCCAATTGTTTTGCGGCAGCGTCAACCGTATTACCATGTTTTTCGGCGGCATGCTGTGCCAGAACCTTAGGATCGGTCAGCGCTTTCAGAGCATCCAGCGCATTGGTAACATCGGCTCCGTTTTTCAGATAGGCACAAATTGCTGCATTAACCTGATCAAACGGTACCGCTACGTCTGACATTGCGCCCTTGATCGTCGCTGGCACATTGTTGACGATTGGCGGCAATATTGCGACCAACAATGGCAGATTGCGATTGTCTGCAAGCGGACATACCGCAGTTTGGTTGGTGCCATCCAGGTCGTTGTCGGTTGCGTCTGTTTCCTGCGCTGGCGCGCTGGCAAATCGCCTGTAAAGCAGTCCCGCGCCGACCAATAGCGCGCCACCAACAGCGGCCAGCGCGACCAACGCGCCTGTTCCCCAACGGTTCAACCCCAACGGGTCAATCCACCCGGTCGGATTGGGTGCATATTGGTACAGATTTTCACCACCCGCCAAGCCAATCGGGTCTTGCGACACAAACCGCCCCACATCCGGGTCGTAGTAGCGGAAGCGGTTGTAATGCAAGCCGGTTTCTGCATCAAAATATTGGCCCTGAAAGCGTAGCGGCTGGTGCGGCTGCGGATTTGTGCCTGCATTTTCCGCAGCATTGCCCCCCACATTGGGCAGCAGCGCGCCCCATGCCTTGTGCCGCGCCGCCCAGCGCACCTTGCCACTGGCATCGCTCAACTCGCGCGGGGTGCCAAGGTGGTCGGTGTGGATGTGCAAGACTTCCGCCGCGTAGGTGCCCGCTTCCGCGCTGACGCAGGTCTGCACCTGCGCCATCGGCACGAACGAATCATTTTCGTAAATCCAGGTGGTGAATTGCCCTTTACGCAATTCCGCCAGCAGGCGGTTGCCGTCCCACACGAAGCAGGTTTGCCCTTGCGCGTCGCGTTTGAAGACGCGGCGGCCAAACGGGTCGTAGCCGTATTCGGTGTTGCTGACCGTTGCCGCGCCTTGGCGCTTGGCCATGGAGCGCACCAGTTGGTGTTCGCTGTTCCAGTACAGGCGCATTTGCGCCTCGTGCCCGATGCGCTTGGCGATCAGGTTGCCATGTGCGTCGTAAGCCCAGATCTTGTCTTCGTAATGCGTGAGGCGGTTTGTTTTGAGAGCGACATCCGTTGCCAGCCCCTGCTGGCCCGGCATGCTGGTTGCGGGGTCGAGCAGGTTGTGCGCGGCGTCAAAGGCGAAGGATTCGACCAGCGTTGGCGCATCGGGTGCGCTTTGGCTGGCGCGCAAAATGCGGCCAATGTGGTCGTATTCGTATTCGCTGCTGCCATGGCGCGCATCATCAATCGCCAACAGGTTGCCGGCGTTGTCGTAGTCGTACTCGCGTGCGATGGCGGGCGCGGGGGCGGCAGCACTCGCGCTCGTGTGCGCGGCTGGCCCGGCGAGCTCGCTGGTGATTTGGCCGGTGATTTGGTTGGCGACTTGACCGGCGACTTGACTGATTATGCGTCCCATCGGATCGTATTCATAATCGCTACGCAAAGCGCCCTGGCTGCGGTTGATCTCGCGGTGGGCGTCATCGCGCTCGATGTCGGAAACCACCTCGCCATCAACATTGATCTGGTGCAAATGGCCGGAACCGTAGTAAAGGCGATTAAGCGTGCGGCCATCGGGCAGGATGGTTTGAATCCGGTTGCCCAGCGCATCGTAAGCATGTTGCAAACGGCTGACCGGACCGCTGGCGGGCGTGCATTCTTCCAGCGTCAATTGCCCGGCAGCGTCAAACGCCATGCGCACGGTGGCGCAATCGTTGGCCGCTTCCACCATGCGCCCCAGCGCATCCCAGGCAAAGCGGGTGGTGGCGGTTTGGCCATCCTTGCTCACTTGCTTGCCAATCAAACGACCCAGCTTGTCACGCTCATAGGCGGTTTCGATCTGGTCCTTTTCCTCGCCATTGGTGCCGCTCTCGCTCTTGGCAATCAGCTTGCCCATGGCATCATAACGGTAGCGCGTGGTGCGCTGGTCAAACCCGGTTTCCTGCACCAGACGGTCGGCAACGTCGTATTCAAAGCGGTGCAGCGCGCCATTTTCGTTGATCAGTTGCGCCAGCCGCTGGCCTTGATCGTAGCGGTATTCAAGCGTACCGCCCAGCGCATTGCGCCGTTTGAGCAAGCGGCTTTCAGCATCGTATTCAAAATGCGTGATTTCGCCATTGCCGTTTTTCTCGCTGATCACCCGGCCCAGGCGGTCGTATTCAAGGTGTTCGCTGCTGCCGTCGGGGTGCCAGGTGGCGATTTTGCGGCCATGGTGGTCGTAATCGTATTCGGTCGCATTGCCCAGCGGATCGGTTTCGCGCCACAGGTGGCCTTGGGCCATGTATTCCCGGCGCGTGGTGCGGCCCGAGCAATCGGTGCTGGCCGTCAACTGACCGTTGTCATTGTATTCAAACTGCTTGCTGCCGCCGCGTGCGTCAATGATCTGGCTAAGCAAGCCTTGCGGGTTGTAGCTGTATTCGGTGGCGCGGCCAAGCGGATCGGTTTCTTTCAGCAAATTGCCGGACTTATCGTACTGGTATTGCGTAATGCCACCGAGCGGATTGATCACCTTGGACGGTTTGTCGCAGCCATCGTCGTAACTGATTTGGGTTACGCCACCATCCATCGCCTCGATCCGGATCAGGCGGCTGCGGCCATCGTACTGGTAGCGTGCGGTATGGCCGTTGTGGTCGGTAAACGCAGTCACATTGCCGAATTTGTCGCGTATCAGGTTTTGCTGCTGGCCCAGCGCATTGACCGAACCGGTATAGCGCCGATCTTCGTCAAAATGGTGGGTGGTACTGCGCCCGAGCGCATCGGTGACCAGGGTTTTGCCTTTGACATACGCCATTTTGAGCGCCACCCCGGTATTGGTACGATTGTGAAGCACGCGCCCGCTGGGAAAATACTCGTTGTATTCGTATTCCGACACCAGCCCATCCGGCACCGCGTGCTTGACCAGAATGTGGTTTTTGTAAGCAAACTCACGCGTGACCACGCTTGCGCCATTGC
>JBKJLF010000481.1:0-22460 GCA_046597185.1 Burkholderiaceae bacterium
GACCATCTATGGGTGACCAGCAACAAAGGTATGGATCGGCTCAAAAGCTGGGATGGCCGGAATGCGGTGTTTGAACATATCGCCTCGGTCTGGAATGAATCGAGTGAAATTGCCAGCGCCAGCCTTTTGCAAGACCTGCAGGGCCGCATCTGGGTTGGAACCAAACTGGCATTCGATCCAAAGACCCTGGTTCCCGTCTACAATTCCATTCACACGCCCGGCACCCCGCTACGGGGCGCCTACACCCGTACCCGCGATGGCCTGTTCCTGTATGGCGGCACGCAAGGTTTGGCCATCCTCAATCCAGCCAAATTCCGGCCATGGAACTTTGAACCCCCAATGCAGGCAACGACATTAAAAATCAATGGCAAACCCATACCAACGGGTGTCCTCACATCAAAACTGACCCTGCCGTCCGGCCAGCGCAGCTTCAGTATTGAATTTAGTTCGCTTGACTTTTCTTCCCCAAAAGAAAACCGCTATGCCTACCGCCTGCAAAACTATGATCATGAGTGGATAGAAACCGACTGGGAACACCGCAGTGCCACCTATAGCAATCTTTGGCCTGGACAATACACTTTACAAGTACGGGGCAGCAATGGTTTGAAAGAATGGAGCCACAGACAACTCAGTATTCCGATTGAGATTTTGCCTGCGTTTTGGCAAACCAAATGGTTTGCGGCACTGGTTGTTCTGATTCTGGTCGGTAGTGTGTGGCGCGCCTGGCTGTGGCGCATCGCCCATCACCACAAACAGGCTCAGGCCAAGGCGCAAGAACTGCAAACGCTGGTTGACGTGCGCACCGCCGAAGCCCTGAGTGCGCACTCCCAATTGGCCCTGGCGCGCCAACTGGAACAAACCCGCAGCCAAATGCTGCAACAGGAAAAAATGGCAGCGTTGGGCACACTGACTGCGGGCGTGGCCCACGAAATCAATAACCCAACCAATTTCACCCATGTCGCAGCCCAAATCCAGCGCACCAACCTCACCGAGTTTCAGCAATTCCTGATGAACTTGCTGGATGAAGAAGCCGAATCCAAAGTCGTGGCAGAATTCACCCGCCGCTTTAGCCAATTGCAAGACAATGTCAGCACCATGCTGGAAGGCACCGAGCGCATTAAAACCATTGTCAACGATTTACGCACCTTTTCCCGCCGTGAACGGGCCGAAAAGAAAGCGGTTCATCTGTCGGAATGCCTGATTTCCACCCTCAATCTGGTGCGCACCAACTGGGGTGGCCAAATTGAATTCATCACCGAATTTACCGATGACCCACTCTATGAATGCTGGCCTACCCTGCTCAATCAGGTCTTCATGAATTTAATGGTCAATGGTTGCCATGCCATCGCAGCCAAACAAAAACAGAACGACAGTACCGATCTTGGCCATCTATGGCTGCGCCTGCGTCGGCAAGAAGATAAATTAATCGTAGAAATTGAAGATAATGGCTGCGGCATCGACCCCGCCGTGCGCGAACGCATTCTGGAGCCGTTTTTCACTACCAAAGATGTAGACGCTGGCACCGGGCTGGGTTTATCGATCGCCAATGGGATCATTCAAAAACACTTTGGCACACTGGAAATTACCAGTACACCGGGACAAGGCAGTTGCTTTGCCGTGCATTTGCCATGGCGTCCGGAAAACACAGAATAAGTCCATCCACGTTGCCGCTTAATGGTTTTCCGGGAATGCATTACGCTATCATTGGAAGGTCGTACACTTTCGGGAAAGCAATGCGATGGCAACTCACCGCAACCCAGATTCCGCCCTAGCCATGCTGCCATGCTGCCATGCTGCCATCAGCACGGCCGCGCTATGGGTAGGCCGTTTTACCGGCTTGCAGCGTCACCTACCGGGTGCGGCAGGCGCGCAAGCTGGTTTTATTGGCATCGCGTCAAACCCGACCAATCCCGCCTCGCTGGCCGGACAGGAGGTGTTGGCATTGTTTCAGGCACAGGACGGCAAATTGTGGCTTGGTACGCAAAAGCACGGCGCAGCCTGGTTGAACCCGGCACAAACGGCACAGACTGCGGCAACGCCGGAGCCAAATTACCCGCCATTGCACTGGCTGGCACCCGACCCGCAACGCGCGAATCACCTCTCGCATGGCTGGGTCTACGCCATCGCACAGCCGCAGCCAGGACAAATCTGGCTCGGCACACTGGGCGGTGGCATCAATATCGTATCGGCACAGGATGGCACGGTATTGCAGCGTTTAAAACACGACCCCGCCAATGCCAGCAGCTTAATGCATGACAATATTCATCCAGCCCTGGACTTTTCAGTCGCCCCTGCGGGCCAGCGAATTCAAAATCGATGGCAAAACCGTCGCCCCCGGCGCGCTGGTGGCAGGCGTTGCGCATGAGCTCAATACACCCATCGGCAACAGTGTCACCGTGGGCAGCACCTTGCTTGACTTAAGCCGCGAGTTTGAGCGTGAAATTGAAACCGGCATCAAGCGCTCCAGCCTGATCACATTTGTTGAAAAAACCCGCCAGGCCAGTGAAATGTTGCTGCGTAATTTACGCAATGCGGACGAACTGATCGGCAGCTTCAAACAAGTGGCGATAGACCGTACCAGCATGCAACGCCGTCGCTTTACCTTAAACGAAGCCGTGGCCGAAACCGTGATCACCATCGCACCCGCTTTCAAGCACACCCGACATCAAATCGAAACCGATATTGCCTCCGGGATTACAATGGACAGCTACCCCGGCCCATTAGGCCAAATTATCTCCAACCTGATCAATAATGCCTGGGTACACGGCTTGGAAAACAAAGCCGCCGGCACGATCTCGATCAGCGCGCGCGCCTTAGCAAACGGATGGGTGGAATTGATTGTCAGCGACGATGGTTGCGGCATTCCAAAAAGCCATCTGGGGCGTATTTTTGATCCTTTTTTTACCACCAAATTAGGCCAGGGCGGCAGCGGCCTGGGGCTGCATATTGTCCACAATCTCACCACCAATGTGTTGGGCGGAACCATTCGGGTTGAAAGCGTAGTACAAACCCATACCCGCTTCATTCTGGAATTACCCTGCACCGCGCCAAACCATCAGCCCGAGCAAAAACTGCCAAGCCCGGAATAATTTTTCCCGCATTGCCATCCAACGGTTTTCGACAAAAAATTAAGCTATCATTGAAACGTCGGACACTTATTTACCACACTTGCCCTGGAACAGGCGGCCCCATGTTATCGCTTCCCGGCTACCACATCACCGCATTGCTGCATAGCGGTGGCAAAACCCTGGTCTATCGCGGCTATCGCGAGGAAGATCGCTGTCCGGTGGTGTTCAAGACGCTGGCAAGCAGCACCCCTTGCGCGAAAGAATTGGCCCGGCTGCACTACGAATACAACTTGACCCGGGACTGGAACCTTCAGGAGGACTGCGGCCTGATCCGCGCCCTGGCGCTGGTGCCGCAGCGAAATACCCTGGTGCTGATCCTGCAAGACATCGGCGGCATGGCGCTCAATCAACTCATGGCGAGCGACGCCACTGCGGCGCTACCGCTGGCACGTTTTCTACCACTGGCCCTGTGCTTTGCGCGCAGTCTTGGCCGAATTCATCAGCACCGGATCATTCACAAGGATATTAACCCGGCCAATCTGGTGGTGAATCCGGAAACAGGCGAGGCGCAGATTATCGATTTTGGCATCTCATCGCAACTCTCGCGTGAAACCACCGAGCTCCAAAGCCCCGGCCATCTGGAAGGCACGCTGGCCTATCTGTCGCCGGAGCAAACCGGGCGCATGAACCGTGCGCTGGACTACCGCACCGATTTTTATTCGCTGGGCGCGAGTTTTTATGAAATGCTAACCGGGGTGCCGCCTTTCAGCGTGGCCGATGCGGCCGAGCTGGTGCATTGCCATCTGGCCCGGATGCCGATTCCACCGCATGAGCGCCAGCCAGATGTGCCACCCATCCTTGGCAATCTGGTGCTCAAGCTGATGGCCAAAGCGCCCGAACAACGCTACCAGAGCGCCTCCGGCCTGATCGCTGATCTGGAAAACTGTTGGGAACAATTCAATGCCGCCCCACGGGGGGCCGTCCCAACCATACTCCCTTTCGAGCTGGGCCGGCAGGATGCTTCGGGGCGCTTCCAAATTCCACAAAAACTCTATGGCCGCGAGGCTGAAGTGCAAAAGGTGCTGCAAGCCTTCGAACGAGTCAGCCGGGGCCAGACCGAGATGCTGCTGGTGGCTGGCTATTCCGGGGTTGGCAAGAGCGCCCTGGTGCATGAAGTCTATAAACCCATTACCGAAAAGCGCGGCTATTTCATCGCTGGCAAATTCGACCAGTTCCAACGCGACATTCCGTATGCCTCGCTAATCCAGGCCTTTCAGGAACTGATGCGGCAATTACTGACCGAAAGCCCGGCACGCATCGCGCGCTGGAAGGGGCTGATGGCTGATGCGCTGGGTGGCAACGCGCAGGTGATTATCGAGGTCATTCCCGAAGTGGCGCTGATCCTCGGCCCCCATCCAGCCCTCCCCACCTTGCAGCCGCAAGAGGCGCGCAATCGGTTTCAAGCCAGCTTCCGCCAGTTTATTGAGGTGTTTGCGCAAGCCGAGCACCCACTGGTGCTGTTTCTGGACGATTTGCAGTGGGCCGATTCTGCCTCACTGAGCTTTCTCGAAGAATTGATGCAAAAATCACGCCGGCAGTGCTGCTTGATGCTGGGTGCCTGGCGTGACAATGAAGTCAACGCCGCCCATCCCCTGATGCTGACGCTGGAGGCGCTGCGCCGTGGTGCAGCCAATTTCAGCACCTTAAACCTGCAGGCGCTGGCTTTTGCTGACCTGGAACGACTGGTGCGCGACACACTCACACCAACAAGAGGCAACCCCGGCCCGCTGGCGCAACTCATCGCCAGCAAAACCGGCGGCAACCCCTTCTTCGTCAATGCCTTCCTGATCTCGTTGTATGAAACCGGTTGCCTCAAGTTTGTCGCCGACGAAGGCGGGTGGCAATGGGATATGCCGCAGATTCAAGCGCGCCAGATCACCGACAACGTGGTAGAACTGATGAGCCAGAAGCTGCGCACCCTGCCCGCCAGCACCCAGGCACTGCTGACATGCGCGGCATGTATCGGCCATCAGTTTGATCTGGCAACGCTGGCGCTGACCGTCGGGCAAATGCCTGGTGCCGTCATGCTTGACCTGTGGGACGCACTCAAGGCCGGGCTGCTGCTGCAACAGGATACGTTCAGGCTTGAAGAAGTCTTGCTGGAATCTTGCGCCAACGCGGCTACCAACCAAGCTACCAACATGGCTACCCACGCAGCTACCAATGCAGCTACCAACGCAGCTACCAATGCAGCTACCAACGCAGCTACCAACACGTTAGCCAACGCCAAAATCGCATGTCGGCGCTTTCGCTTTATCCACGACCGGGTGCAGCAGGCGGCCTATGAGTTGCTGCCTGCCGCCGATACTGCGGCGCTGCATTTAAAAATCGGCCGTTTGTGGCACCAACAACTGGACTTGACACACAGCGACGAGTCACTCTTTGCCATGGTGAATCAATTTCACGCCGCAACGGGTGTAAGCAGCTTAGCCAGCTTAACTGACTTGATTGAAGACCCGGCCGAGCGGATTGCCTTGGCAACACTGAATTTACAAGCCGCCCGCAAAGCCATCGCCTCGACCGCGTTTGGCTCGGCCTTGCGCTACCTGACACACGGGTTGGATTTGCTGGCAGAGGGCGACTGGGAGCAGCACTACCAGCTGACCCTGGCCTTGTCACTGGAACGGGCAGAATGCGAATACATCAACCACCACCACGACACCGCCGAACGCTTTTTCAAAGATTGCCTCAAACATGTGAAGACGACGCTGGAAAAAGCTGCCATTCACCTGAAACAACTGGAATTATACGGCAGTCAGGGCAACTACCAGCGCGCCGTTGAGGAGGGCTTGGCGGGGCTGCATTATCTGGGCATCAAACTGCCTGGACAACCCCAAAAACACCACTTCTTGCGGGAAATCTGGGAAGAGCGCTGGCATCGCCGGGGGCGGGACGTGAAGTCGCTATTGGATCGCTTGCCACGCCCTGAACGGCCGGAACATCAACTGGCGATTCGACTATTCTCAGGCATCATTTTGTTTGCGTATTTGGTCAATCAGCACTTAAGCGCAATAGCGATTCTTAAAAGCGTGAATTTTATCTTTCGACACGGCCTGACAGCCGATGCGGCCTACCTTTTGATGAATTTTGCCGCCGTGCTGGTTTCCCTGAAACGCTATGCACTGGCAGAGGATTATACCCGAAAAGCGCTGGAACTGAGCCAAAGCCAAACCCCGAACAGCCGTTCGATGACGCTGTTCATCAATGCCTACTCAGTCAATCATTGGTATCAGCCACTGCATCAAAGCCTGGCCTGTTTTGACCAGTGCCTGAAGCTGGCGCTCGATTGTGGCAACTGGATTTATGCCAGTATGAGCGCAACCAATCAATTATCGGTGCTTTACGGTATCGGCATGGAATTATCGGCTTTTAAAGAGCGCTTGCAAAAGTTCCAGGAATTTGTCGCACAGATGAACGACCCCTTGAGGGTGCTGGCAGGCTACACGTTTATCGCCCACTGGATCACGACATTGGCAGATGCGACAGCAGCGGAACAAGCCAGCCACAAGCTGGCGGCGGCGGCGCAGGCGGCAACGGACAATGTGACCAATGCGACCGTTTCATGCGTTATCTATCTTACCGCCGGTTTTTATGAAATCCTGTTTGGCGACTTTCCCCAGGCTGCCATTTACCAGAAAAAAGCTACCCGGCATCTTCATGGCATCATGGGTGTCCACACCTCCACCGACTATTTTTTCCACAATATTCTGGTGACCCTGGCAACACAAAACGCGGCCAGCTTCGCCAAACAGGACAAGCGCTGGCAGCAAGGCTTGCAAAAAGATTTTCAAAAACTACGCGCCTGGGCTAAACAATGCCCGCAAAATTTCGAGCACAAATACCTGCTGGCCACGGCAGAACTGGCACGCGTCAAGGGCCAGCCGGAACAGGCCTCGCAGTTGTACGAACAATCCATCACCGCAGCGCAGCGAAACGGTTTCATCCATCACCAGGCCCTGGCCAACGAATGGGCGGCACGCTTTTACCTGCACCGTGACAAAACCAAACTGGCCCGGCTGTATCTGGAGGAAGCCGCCTACCTTTACAGCAAATGGGGCGCGCATGCCAAAGTGAACCATCTGGCGACCCAATATCCGGGTCTATTGAGCAAGGCAACGCCAGGCTTGCCGTTCGCCACCCCACTCGCATTGCCGACCCGCACCACCACAAGCACCACAAGCACCACAAGCACCACCAACACCCATCTGTTAAAACTGGAGTCGCTGGATTTATCCAGTGTGATGAAGGCCTCGCAAGCGCTTTCCGGTGAGATCGTGCTGGAGCGACTGCTGGAAAAACTGATGCGCATTGCGATTGAAAGCGCGGGCGCGCAGCGGGGCTTTTTGCTGCTGGAACAGGATGGGCAATGGCAAATCGAAGCCCAAGGCAATGTCAGCGAGGACAACACTTGCCTGCTGCAAGCGCGCCCGCTACTTACCGCTGTTAGCGATTCAGCCGCATTGCCGGTGTCGTTGATTCAATACGTGGCACTCACCAAAGAAGCGGTGGTACTGGCCCACGCCGCCGAACAGGGCCGCTTCACTGGCGACCCGTATATTGGTCAAAGCCGCCCCAAGTCGCTGCTGTGCGCGCCCATCCTGACGCAAGGCAAACTGGCTGGCCTACTCTACCTGGAAAATAATCTGATCGAGGGGGCCTTCACCCAGGACAGGCTGGCGATTCTGGAAATTCTCTCATCCCAGGCCGCCATTTCAATCGAAAACGCGCGCCTGTATGAAAACATGGAATCGACCGTGGCACAGCGCACCGCTGAAGCGCTGACGGCACAAAACGAACTGGCGCTGGTGCGACAATTGGAACAAACGCGCGAACAAATGCAGCAACAGGAAAAAATGGCAGCACTGGGCACCCTCACCGCCGGGGTCGCGCATGAAATCAACAACCCGACCCATTTCACTCATATGGCAGGGCAAATCCTGCGCACCGAGCTGCACCAATTTGAACGATTTATAATCGATTTAATGGGCGAAGAAGCCGATCCGGAAATCAGCGCCGAATTTGGCAAACGCTTCGTGGCCCTGCAAAACCATGTCGGCACGGTATTAAATGGCACCGAGCGCATCCAAACCATCGTCAAGGACTTGCGCGCCTTTTCCCGGCGCGAACTCGAACAAAAGCGCGCGGTACACCTGTCCGAATGTCTGAACTCGACCTTGAATCTGGTGCGCACCAACTGGCACCATCAAGTTCAATTCATTTGCGAATTTAGCTATGATCCGCTGTATGAGTGCTGGCCCACCCTGCTGGGGCAAGTATTCATGAATTTGATCGTCAATGGCTGCCATGCGATTGCAGACAAACGCAAGAGCCATGGCAGCACCGAACCCGGCCATTTGTGGCTGCGCCTGCGCATTGTGCACCACCAGACAGACCAGGCAGACCAAACCCTGCTGGTGGAAATTGAAGACGATGGCTGCGGCATCGACCCTGCGGTGCGCGAACGGATTCTGGAACCGTTTTTCACCACCAAAGATGTGGATATCGGCACCGGGCTGGGTTTATCGATTGCCAATGGCATTATTCAAAAACACAAGGGCACACTGTCCATTACCAGCACACCGGGGCAAGGCAGTTGTTTTACCATCCATTTGCCCTATGAGAGTCACACATCATGAGCGGCAGCCTCAAAGCAGCCGCGAACAACGCAGCGTCACGCGTAGGATTAGCGCGCAATTGGAACAGGCTGGTATTCCGGCTGCACGCCGCAAGGTGGAGATTTTGATGCAATTGCGTGCCCCGGCGGACCGTGCACCGTTCATGCCCTTGCTGCAGCATCCGGAATCTGACTTGATCCTCAATACCGCACAGAACATTGGTGCCCTGAACGAATCCGGTTCAGTCATGCTCGAAGCCCGCCTGCAAGCAGACCTGGAAACGGTTTTGGTGTTGTTTCAAAGTCAAATCAAGCGCGGCACTCATCTGATATGCCCGTTGTTTAATGCAACCCATGCCGCCTGATTGACACAATCTGACCACATATGCTACTTGCGCTGGATCGGCAATGATAGAATCATGTTGAAATCAAGAAATTAAACCGCGAAATTAAACAAGGTCGGCAGATCGAATTAAAGTGCATGGCGAGGTAAAAAGTGACACAAGATACAAAAGCCATCCTGAGCGTTATTTGCCGGGCACTGGTGTTATGGCTAATGCAACTGTGCGCGCCACTGGTTTGGGCTGACACCCCCAAACCAGCGCTAACGCCAAGCTCGCTTGAATTTGGTTTTACTGAACCGTATTTTGAAACAGTGGGCGATGGCGAATCGATCCCTGAAGGGGGCATTGGCGCGGTCGTGCAAGATACCAAGGGTTGGCTCTGGATCGGCACATCCCGGGGTTTGATTCGTTGGGATGGCTACCGTTTTCGCAAATATATCCATGATCAACATCAGCCCCATTCACTGCCGTCCGATTATGTTAGCGCACTCTACACAACCCATGATGGCAGGCTGTGGGTGGGCATCAATAACGAAGGTGTTTCCGTGTTCGACCCGACGACCGAGAGATTCACCCATTTTGGTCGCAATCTTGGCATGGCTGGTGGCCGGGTTCGGGTATTACAAGCCGATGCCAGCGGCGGTATGTGGGTGGGTGCAGACGAAGGACTCGATTATGTGCCTGCCAATGGTGCCAGGCCGATACATTATCGACACGATGCAAATAATCCCGCTGGCCTGGCCAGCAACCTGGTGCGCGCACTTTTAATCGATGACGCAGGCAGCGTTTGGATAGGCACGGGTGCCGGTTTGCAAATACTCAAAAAGGGCAGCAAAAGTTTTGAACGGATTGCCTCTGATCCGGCCAATCCCAACTCGTTGGCCTCGTTTGAAATTCATGCCCTGTTCAAAGCGGTAGACGGCAAAATTTGGATTGGCACCCAAGCCAGAGGTGCGGCCTGGTTGGATCAGGCGAGCTTGCAACTACACTGGCTGGAGGTCAATCCGGGCCAGCCCGAATCTTTGTCCCATCCCAGAATTAACCGTATCGCCCAACCGAATCCCGATCAGATTTGGTTCGGCACCTTTGGCGGTGGCATCAATATTATATCGGCCAAAGATGGCAAAGTTCTGCAGCGCTTGCAACATGATCCGTCCAACCCCAATAGCTTATTGGGCGATAGCATCAGCGCCATCATGAGCGATCAATCTGGACTGGTATGGATTGCCTCCTGGGGAACTGGTTTGCAACGCTACAATCCAAAGAATCGGGCTTTCCGCCTGTTACGCCACAGCCCGGCGCGACCCAACAATTTAAGCTACCCTTCGGTATATCGGGTCGCAGGACTGGCCGACGGTTCCATTCTGATTGGCTACAATGGCAAGGGTATCGATATTCTGGATCGACGACGTGGCGTGATTGGCGGCTATCGTCCCCAGCCCAACCAACCAAACCAACCAAACCAACCAAACCAATTGATTGATGCCAAAACATTACCGCTAAAAAACAATCCCGGCATCGCCACCATGTTACAAACCCGTGATGGTGGGCTTTGGATAGGTGCGGCAACGGAGTTATTCAACCGACCAAAGAATAGTCAGACATGGCAAACTTACAGCGCCCCCACCAGCCTGCCAACAGCGAGCGTTGTCGCATTACTGGAAACTCGCGACGGTACGCTGTGGGTTGGCGGCAGCGGTGGTTTGGCGCGCTGGTTACCTGAGCAAAAGCGTTTTGAACTGTTTGGCACACTTAGCAGCCATAAGTTGGTAGAAACGCTGGTTGAAGATCATGCTGGCCGACTCTGGTTTGGCAACAATAATGGACTCTGGGTAAAAGCGCCGGATAGCCCTGATCTGCATAACATACGGCATGATCCAATGCGACCCGACAGTTTGATCAGCGATGATGTTGCAGGCTTGCTGGTCGATAAGAAAGGCCGCTTGTGGGTCGCCACCAGCAAAGGGCTGGAATGTTTGCTGAAATGGGACGGGCAGCGCGCCATATTCGAACACAGCAGCGCACTGGCTGGCTTTGGCGAACATGCGGTTGGCTACAATTTACTGGAAGACCAACAAGGGCGAATCTGGACTGAAAAGTTTATTTTGGAGCCACACAAACACCAGCTATTCCCCTTTGGCAAAGCAGAGGGCTTTGACATTGGTGCCATTTGGAATGGCTCCTTTGCCAAAACACATGATGGTTTGTTTCTGTTTGGCGGTTCAAAGGGCTTGGCCATCATCGACCCCGAGCAATTCAGATCCTGGGACTTTCAACCGCAGGTTCAACCGACCGAACTCAAGATCGATGGCACGCTGCTGCCAGCACAAATCAAAGAACTGCGCCTGGAACCGGGTCAACGCAACTTCAGCGTTGAATTTAGTGCATTCGACTTTTCAGCGCCCCAACAAAATCGCTATGCCTACCGCCTGCAAGGGTTTGACAAAGACTGGATAGAAACCGATTTTTCCCAACGTAGCGCCAGCTATGGCAATCTCCCCCCTGGCCGCTATAGCTTGCAATTGCGCGGCAGTAATCGCATCGGGGAGTGGAGCCCCCGGCAATTTTCACTTCCGGTCGAAGTCATCCCCCCTTTTTGGGCCACCCTTCCCTTTCGTGTACTGCTTGCATTCGTACTGATTGGCTCGGTGTACGCAATCTACCGCCTGCGGGTCGCGCGTTTGCACGCCAAAGCGGCGCAATTGCAAGCGCGCGCCACCGAGATCACGATGGCACATGGTGAACTGGCCAAAGCACATGCCGAATTGGGGATGGCGCATCACAAACTGGAAGAGACCTATGAACGCCTGCAAGCAACGCAACAACAGTTGTTATTGCAAGAAAAAATGGCTGGATTAGGTACGCTCACCGCCGGGGTTGCCCACGAAATCAATAACCCGGTCAATTTCACCCATGTCGCAGCACAAATCCAACGCATGAAGATTGATGAATTTGAGCAATACGTACTGGCTTTATTTGATGAAAGTATCGATCCCAAAATTGTGCAGGGCTTTACCCAACGCTTCGCTGCACTACAAGAAAATATTGATACCATGTTAAATGGCACGGATCGCATCATTCGTATCGTGAAAGACTTGCGCTCCTTCACCCGGCTGGCCGAAGCGGAAAAAAAATCGACCCCCTTGTCCGAATGCCTGAATGCCACCTTGAATTTGGTGCGCACCGGTTGGCTGGAACAAGTCGAATTCATCACCGAGTATACCGACGACCCGGAATATGAATGTTGGCCCGCACTGCTCAATCAAGTCTTTATGAATTTGCTGGTCAATGGCTGCCAGGCCATTGCCGAGAAACGCCAACGGCATCACAGCGTTGCCAAAGGTCATATTTACTTGCGCCTGAAAAAGGAAGTCAGTACACTGACAGTTCAGTTCGAAGATGATGGCATTGGCATCGAACCAGAAATTCAAGCACGCATTTTGGAGCCGTTTTTCACCACCAAGGAAGTAGGGGCAGGCACAGGGCTGGGTTTGTCAATTTCTTATGGCATCATTCAAAAACATAATGCAACACTGTCCATTACCAGTACGCCAGGTGCAGGGAGTTGCTTTACGATACACCTGCCTTTGTCCACGTAAGGCCAACCGTTGATTGGAGTACGCCTGCACCATGCACTTTTTTAAGCATTACCGCACATTTTGCCTGACTCTGGTGGCATGGACACTCCTGTTCTGTACACTGTTCTGTACACAGCGGGCAGGCGCTGCGCCGCCTTCACCAAACCCAGGTGAATTTGGTTTCATTGAGCCGTATTTTGAAACCGTAGGCGATGCAGAAACTATTCCGGAAGGCGGTATTAGTGCCATACTACAAGACAGCCGGGGCTGGCTATGGATCGGCACGCCGCATGGTTTGATCCGCTGGGACGGCTACCATTTTCGCAAATACATGCATGATCGCAATCAACCCGGCTCACTGCCCGGCAACCACATCACCGCACTGTGGGCGGGCGATCACGGCAAACTTTGGCTTGGCATTAATAACCAGGGCGTGGCGCGGTTCGACCCGGCTACCGAGCGATTTACCCATTTTGGCCAGGACAGCGGCATCGTTGGCGGCAAAATCCGTGCTTTGGCAGGCGACGAGCGTGGCGGTATGTGGATTGCTGCCGATGAGGGATTGGACTATTTACCCTCGGGCAGCAAGCAGGCTATCCACTATCGGCACAAATGGGACGACAGCAACAGCTTGGCCGATGACCAGGTGTATAGTCTCTTGCTTGATCACCAAGGCTCGCTATGGGTAGGCAGTGCCAACGGTTTGCAACGACTCAAAAAGGGCAGTCAGGCCTTCGAGCACATTGCTTACCTGGCCAATGATCAAACCACCCTGGCGCGCCACGCAATTCGCAACTTGTTCCTGGCGGCGGACGGTAAGCTTTGGATCGGCACGCTCGACAATGGTGCTGCCTGGATCGATCCGGGTAGCTTGCAATTGCACTGGCTGGAAGTCAACCCGGCCCGGCCCGACCGTCTGTCTTATATCAGAATCAACAGTATTGCGCAGCCCAGCGCCGAGCAGATTTGGCTGGGCACCTTCGGCGGCGGCATCAATATTGTATCGGCCACAGATGGTACGGTATTGCAACGGATACAACATGACCCCTCCAATCCCAATAGCTTACTAAACGATACCATTGGCGCACTCACGAGTGATCAATCCGGCCTGCTGTGGGTCGCCACCTGGGGTGCCGGCTTGCAACGCTTCAATCCCAAAAACCGCGCCTTCCACCTGCTGCGCCACAGTCCGGCCCGGCCCCAAAGCTTATCGCAAGCTTCAGCCCACCAAGTGCTGGGATTGGCCGATGGCCGCATTCTGGTTGGCAACAATGGCAATGGCATCGATATTTTGGACCGGCAGCGCGGCTTGATTGGCGGCTATCGCCCAAGGCAGCCTGACAATGACAAGCAACGCAAAACCAGTGTTGCCGATGCCATTGAAGCACTGCCCATCAGCAACGAACAGATCCATGCGCTGTTACAATCGAGCGATGGCGCACTGTGGGTTGGCACACAGCAAAGCGGCTTGCTGCGGCTGGAAAAGAATAGTCGCAACTGGCAAGTTTTCAGCTTAAAACAAGGTTTGCCACAGTTCGAAATAAATCATCTGCTGGAAACCCGTGATGGCACCCTGTGGGTCGGCACGGGTGCGGGTTTGGCGCAATGGTTGCCCGGGCAAAAGCGTTTTGAACCGATCAAGCAAATTGATGGCAACCTGATGCGCTCGGGCGTGGCGGCATTAGTCGAAGACCGGGAAGGCCGACTCTGGCTCGCCAGCAGCACGGGCTTATGGGTAAAACAGCCTGGCGCTACTGGCTTGCAAAACATTCTTCATAACGCGCAACAGCCCGACAGTCTGGCCTCCAACGATGTGCAAGGCTTGCTGATCGATAAAAAGGGACAACTATGGATTGCTACCGACAAAGGCCTGGATCGCATGCTGCACTGGGACGGGCAACGCGCCCGCTTCGAGCACAGCAGCGTTTTGGCTGGTGCTGGCGAACGAAACATTGGCGTCAACTTACTGGAGGACAAACAGGGACGCATCTGGACTGAAAAGTTTGTGTTTGATCCCGACAAGGGACACCTGATTGAGCTTGGCAAAGCCGATGGCATGGATATCGGCGCGGCCTGGCGGGGTGCGTATGGCAAAACGCCCGATGGCTTATTCCTGTTCGGTGGCTCACAAGGCTTGGCCGTGATCGACCCCGAACAATTCAAGCCCTGGACCTTCCACCCGCCAATTCAACTTACCGAACTCAAGATTGATGGCAAACCACGTCCGACGCAAATCAAATCGCTCACGCTGCAGCCGGGCCAGCGCATGTTCAGTGTCGAGTTTAGCGCACTCGACTTTTCAGCGCCGCAAGAAAACCGCTACGCCTATCGCTTAAGCAACTATGAGAAAGATTGGATCGATACCGACTCAAGCCACCGTAATGCCAGTTATGGCAACCTGTCGCCCGGCCAATACATACTGCAAGTGCGCGGCAGCAATCGCCGGGGCGAATTCAATCCACAAATGCTGGAGCTTCCCGTCACCATTTTGCCCGAATTTTGGCAAACTATCTGGTTTCGCATACTGGCCGTATTGGCACTGATTGGCTCAATGTATGGTGCCTACCGCCTGCGTATCTCGCGCCTGCGAGCTCGCGAGCACATGTTGCATGAGATGGTCAAAGAACGCACCGCCGAAATTTTGGCTGCGCATGACGATCTGGGGCAAGCGCATGATGAACTGGCGGCGGCACATGACGAACTGGCGAGCGCACACGACGAGCTGGAAAGCGCACACGACGAGCTGGAAAGCGCACACCAACGCTTAAAAGCCACCCAACAGCAAATGTTTTTACAGGAAAAAATGGCGGGCCTGGGCACACTGACGGCGGGGGTTGCCCATGAAATCAACAACCCCACCAATTTCACCCATGTCTCGGCACAAAACCAGCGCGTCAGCATTGCCGAATTTGAGCAATATGTGATGACTTTATTTGATGATGATGTCGATGAAGCGGTGGTCGAAAGCTTTACCCTGCGCTTTGCCGAACTACAAAACAATGTCACCACGATGTTAAATGGCACTGAACGAATCAAGCAAATCGTCAAGGATTTACGCTCCTTCACGCGTCTGGATGAAGCGGACAAACAATCGACACCGCTGTCCGAATGTCTGCGCACCACGCTGAATCTGGTACGCAGCAGTTGGCTGGAAAAGGTGGAATTTATCACCGACTTTGCGGACGACCCGCCCTACGAATGCTGGCCCGCGCTGCTTAATCAGGTATTCATGAACCTACTGGTGAACGGCTGTCAGGCGATTGAAGCCCGGCAAAAGCAAACTGGCAAGCTGGCTCAAGGCAAATTATGGTTGCGTTTGCACTTTGCACCGGGCGAGCTGGTGGTTGAATTTGAAGACAACGGCATTGGCATTACCCCGGAAATAAAGGCGCGTATTCTGGAGCCATTTTTCACCACCAAAGATGTGGGTTCGGGCACCGGTTTGGGGTTGTCGATTTCCTATGGCATTATTCAAAAACACAACGCCACCCTCAGCATCGACAGCACCCCAGGTAGCGGCAGTTGTTTTGCCATCCACTTCCCGTTCAACAGCTGATGTTAACAACTGAGGCCGCGCATCACTCATCCAAAGCACAATTGACCAGTTTCACCTGCAGCACCTGTTGCAGCACGGCGGGCGCAATGCCCACCAAATAGCCGCGCCGCCCGCCGTTAATATAGATTTTTTCCAAAGCCATAATCCCTTCTTCCACATACACTGGCATGGCTTTTTTACTGCCAAAGGGCGAGGTGCCACCCACCATATAACCGGAATGGCGCTGCGCCACTTCGGGCTTACACGGTTCCACCGCCTTACACCCAATCTGGCGCGCCAGGTTTTTGGTGGAGACTTTGCAATCGCCATGCATCAGCACAATGAGTGGTTTGGCGGCGTCATCTTGCATCACCAGCGTTTTCACCACCGCATGTTCATCCACGCCCAACTCGCGCGCCGAAACAGCGGTGCCGCCATGTTCTTCGTATTGATACGGATGTTCGCTAAACGTGACCCCATGCTTTTTCAACAGTTGGGTGGCCGGGGTTTCGGATACGTGTTTTGCCATGTTTACCTCAATTCGTGAATTGTTTCGTCATCAAGCCGTCATTTGCCTATTATATCGTGCGCTCTGGTCAATTAAACTTAAATTGAAAGCCTCTGCCATGTCATCGTCCTCTTCCACCACCTTATTGCAATCCTTACCCCACGCTACGCTTGTGTGCGCCCTGGCTTTGAGCCTGGTCGCTTGTGGCGGCAACGATGCCAGCAGCAATACTAACAGCCCACTACGCACCCTCACGCGCCAGAGCCCGCTGGTGGTGGCGCACCGGGGTGCCGCCGGCTACTTGCCGGAAGAAACCTGGGAAGCCTATGTGCGGGCGATTGAATTGGGGGCCGATTTTATCGAACCGGATCTGGTTTCAACCAAAGATGGCGTTTTAATCGCGCGCCACGACCCGAATCTGGCGTATAGCACCGACATAGCCAATCACCCGGAATTTGCTCCGCGCAAAAAAACCGCACTGGTGGATGGAGAAAGCCAAAGCGGCTGGTTTGCCAGCGATTTTACCTTGTCCGAAATCAAAACCCTGGGTGGCATTTCAACCGATACCGAGCGCGCGCAGCAATTTAATGGCCTGTATAAAATCGTCACCCTGCAAGAAATTATCGACTTGGTGAAACTCAAAAGTGCCGACACCGGGCGTAGCATCGGCATTTACCCGGAAACCAAAAACCCCAGCTACCACCGCGCGCTGGGTTTGCCGTTGGAAGACAAACTGATCGCCACCATTCAAGCCGCAGGCTGGAATAGCAAAACTGCGCCGGTGATTGTGCAATCGTTTGAACCGGGCAGCTTGAAATATATGCGCAGCAAGGGCTTGAACGTGCGCATGGTGCAATTGATTGATGCCGATGATGTCGATTTAAAAATCGGCCAACTGACTTACGCCGCGCCATATGACCGCCCGTATGACTGGTTTTTGGCGGGTGACACGCGCTTGTTTTCTTACATGGTAACGCCAGCGGGTTTGGCGGAAATTAAAACCTATGCCGACGGCATTGGCCCGTGGAAGCGCTACATTATCAGCGTAAAGGGCAAACTCGATGCCAATGGCGCTTTGCTGGATGTGAATGGCGATGGCAAAATCAATGATGCCGATACCAGCACCCTGCCCGCCAGCAACCTGATTGCCGATGCCCACCAAGCCGGCTTATTTGTGCATGCCTACACTTTCCGCAATGAAAAGCGCCGTTTGGCAGGCGATTACAGCGCCAACCCCAAGCAAGAATATATGCAATTTTACCGCCTCGGGCTGGATGGTTTGTTTAGTGACTTTGCTGATACCGCGCTAGCAGCGCGTAAAGATTATTTGCGGGAAGTTGGGCTGTAAGCGAGAAGTTGTGAAGCGAGCCGCAATACTGGCGGCTCGTGGCACGGGAAATTCATTTACAATCATGAAGCGCGGAAAATTCGCCGATCAGACAACCCGGCAATGAATTGACCCAGGTTTTATTTATTGAAAACAGGAATCCCATGTTACTCGATACCCCACTCTGCGATTTCGGCTGGAAAGCCCCCGATTTTACCCTGCAAGACCCCAACGGCAGCGTCGTCACCCTGTCGCTGCAACTTGGCGCGCCGGGCTTGTTGGTCATGTTTATTTGCAACCACTGCCCTTACGTCAAAGCCATTGCCCAGCGACTGGCACAAGACACCCGCACTCTGATGGATGAAGGGATCGAAGTCATTGCGGTGATGTCGAACGACTACCAAATCCGCCCCGAAGACTCGCCCGCCAACATGCAGCGCTTCGCTGCGCAGCACGGCTTCGCTTTTCCTTATTTGGTGGATGAAGATCAAAGCGTTGGGCGCGCTTATGGCGCGGTTTGCACGCCCGACTTTTTCGGCTTCAACCAGAATGGCGAACTGCAATATCGTGGCCGCTTGGATGATGCGCGCATGGGTGAAGCCAGCAGGCGCACGCCCGAGCTGCTCAATGCGATGCGGCAGATTGCGCAAACCGGAAAGGGGCCGCAGCAACAGTTTGCCAGCATGGGTTGCTCGATTAAATGGCGTTAATCCTGTGCGCGGGGAATACCTCGAATTTCAGGTCATCGCGGTTCACGCCCGTGTCGAAATAACGACCCAGGCGCTCACTCAGAGCCGCATCACTCCAATGATTCGTCAATTCGACATTTTCGATGATTTCACGATCCGCAGGCAGGCGCAGATTCTGTTTGATGACTGGCGCTTTTGTGGCATCAATTTTCCTCGCCACTCCGACATCCACCCGCTTCCCACCCTTAAAAACGCATCCGCCGTGATAGTTAATATGTGCATCAATCCAAAGCGGAGAAAAAGGCAGGCTGCTGGGAATGACTGATTTTTCCTTGATCTTGCCGACAGCCAATTTTTTCGCGACACTAAAAGCATAAGCCTGAAACAACGGCTTGACGTTATTAAGATCGACGGACTTCCAAACACCGTCCTTGCTGGCGATGTCATAAAATCGCCCAGTTGGACTAACCAGCATTTGCCCGATGGTGTACAGATCATCCCGCAACTTGATGCTGACAAGGCCATTCTCTTTCCAAACAACACGCGCCATTTTTCATTACCTTAATGGAATCGGAAGCCGCCTCGTCAATGGCCGCAACTTCTCCCGGTCAGCCCACAAGGCGGGAAATATCTCGAATTTAAGATCATCACGATTCACGCTCGTATCGAAGTAACGGCATAGGCGGTCACTCAAATCAAGATCGCTCCAATGATTCGTCAATTCGACATTCTCAATGATTTCACGATCCTCTGGCAGGCACAAATTCTGTTTGATAACAGGCGCTTTCCAATCATCAATTTCCCCCGCCTCGCCGACATCCACCAGTTTCCCGCCCCGCCATAGAAAGCTGCCGTCATAGTTAGTATGCGGCTTTATCCAGAGCGACGAAAAAGGCAGGCTGCTCGGGATAACTGATTTTTCCTTGATCTTGCCAATAGCCAATTTTCTCACTGCACTCAAAGCATAAGCCTGAAACAGCGGTTTGACGTTATTAAGATCAACCGTTTTCCAAACTCCATCCTTGCTGGAGATGTCATAAAATCGCACCGTCGGGCTAACCAACATTTGCCCGATGGTGTACAAGTCATCCCGCAGCTTGATGTTAATCAGCCCATTTTTCTCCCAAACTATACGCGCCATTTCATAATCCTTTCGTTAGCAACTGCAAGCCGATCCCGCTCGATGCTTATCCGCAGCATCCAAATAAATATCTCTTCGCGCATTCCCCTCGCCCACCGGATTTTGCCTGTTTGCCGTACCTTTCAGACCACCAAGGTTCTCAAAAGTACGCTGCTCAAGCCCGCGAGCGACATCCTTCCCGCCTTGGCCATAACCACTGTATAGGATATCCGGCGCATTACCACCGAAGCGAGAGAAATCACCGCCGTAACGGTAGTTCAGAACATCGGCAGCGGTTTGATTGCCCTGCATGCTGGCGTACCCGACATACGGTTTCATGGTAACGGCGTCAATGCCTTGGTAAGTGATATGCGTCGCCGTCGCAGGATTACCCGCCAACCCCAACGGATCAATCCACCCACATGGATTCGGCGCGTACTGATACAGATTATTGCCGCCTTTTAGCCCAATCGGATCTTGCGACACAAACCGCCCAATGTCAGGGTCATAATACCTGAATCTGTTGTAGTAAAGCCCGCTCTCCACATCGAAATACTGCCCTTGGAACCGCAAAGCCTGCACCTGATTAATTGTCTGCGCTTCAGTTCCAACCTGCGGCATTTCCACTCCCAGCACATTGCCCCACGCCTTGTAGGTCGCGACCCAGTGCAAGTTGCCACCAGAATCAGTCAGTTCACGCGGCGTGCCAAGGTGGTCGGTGTGAAAATACAGCACCTGCGCGCTGTTTTTGGCCGGGTCGCTTGGCTGCGGCGGTGCGCCCGAATCAACCTGCGCCAGCGGCACGAATGAATTGCCCTCGTACAGATAAGTGCGGGTGTGGCTGCCGCGCGTCTCCGCAAGCAGGCGGTTGCCGTCCCACGTAAAATTTGTTTCGCCAAAGGCGTCGCGCTTCTGGATGCGGCGACCGAAGGGGTCGTATTTGTACACCGTGCGCTGCACCACCGGGTCGTCGTCTTGCGCGTTGCGTGTGACTTGTGACTGTTCCAGTTGGTGTTCGGCGTTCCAGTCCAGCTTGATGTGGGTATGGCTGCCAATCTTTTTGTCGGTCAGGTTGCCGTGCGCGTCATAGGCGTAGCGCTTGTCCTCGAACACCGTGATTTGGTTGTTTTCCAGCAGTCCGCCGCTGCCGCCAATCGATTGGTCGATCAGGTTGTGCGCGAGGTCGAAGGCGAAGGTTTCGGACAGGTTCGGCTGGGCCGCCGACATGATACGGCCTATCGCGTCGTAGCCGTAGGTGGTGCGCCCGAATCGCTGGTCGGTCAGGGATGTCAGATTGCCGGTTTTGTCGTATTCGTACTGGCGGTTGATCACATTGCCGCTGTTGTTGCCGCCCGCCTGCGGCCCTGGCGCGTCGCCGATTGCCTGCAAAGTGCTGCGTTGTTGTGACAGATTGCCCACACTGCCCGCCCGCGCCGGGTCGAGCCGCGCCAGTTGCGCGCTCAGGCGGCCCACCGGGTCGTATTGGAACTGGCTTGTCAACGCGCCTTGGGTGTGGCTGGTTTCGCAGTGCTTGGCGTCGCGCTCCATGTCGCTCACCGTTTCGCCGTCCAGACTGATCTGGTGCAGGTGGCCGGAGCCGTAGAACAGGTGTTGCAGCTTGCGACCGTCCGGCAGGATGGTTTGGATGCGGTTGCCGAGCGGGTCGTAGAGGTGGCGCAGCAGGCTGACCGATTCCCCGGTTGTGCTCTTTTCCGACAGGAGCTGGCCGATGGCGTCGTAGCGCAGTTGCACCGTGGCGTCATGGTTTGCTGCCTCGGTCAGGCGGCCCAACGCGTCGTATTGGTAGCGCGTTGTGTGCGGTGCCGTCGCGTCCGGGTTGCCGGTTGCCGTGATGGTTTTTTCAGCGAGGCGGCCTGCGGCGTCGCGTTGATATTTGGTTTCGATTGTGTTGTCGGCGGCATCGGCGGCGTTGGCCTGCCCCAGTTCCACTTTGGCCGTCGGCCTGCCCGCCGCGTCGTAGCGGTAGCGCGTGGTGCGGGTGTCGAAGCCGGTCTCTTGCACCAGACGGTCCAGCAAGTCGTAGTTGAACGCGTACACCGCGCCGTTTTCGTTGACCAAATGCGCTAAACGTTTTGCGCCGTCGTAGTTGTATTCCAGCTTGCCGCCCAGCGCGTTGGTGCGCTCCCGCAGGCGGCCTTCCGCGTCCAGCGCGTAGGCGGTGCGTTTCCCGCCTGCGTCGGTGTGGCCGGTCAGGCGGCCCAGCGCGTCGTATTCGTAGGTTTCGCTGGCTCCGTCGGGGTAGCTGGCTGCTGTCAGCCGGCCTGCGGCGTCGTAGCGGTAGGCTGTGCTCTGGCCGGCGTTGTTGTAGGCCAGTTGCTTGGCCCCACCGCGCGCGTCGGTGATTTCGGTCGGCAGGCCGCGTGCGTCGTAACGGTAGTGCGTGCTTTGGCCCAGCGCGTCGGTGACGGTGGCCGGCTTGTCGAAGCGGTCGTCATAGGTGATGCGGGTGATTGCGCCGTCCGCCGTTTCGATCTTGGTCAGGCGGCTGCGGGCGACGTGGCCGCTAGCGAAGCCAGGATTCACAATCTTGAGTTATTGAATCTGTATCAACAAGTGGATAGTTTGCCTGACGCATCGCAGCAAGCATTGGTGCTGG
>JBKJLF010000569.1:0-5448 GCA_046597185.1 Burkholderiaceae bacterium
CTTGCAGGTCCCAGTTGTCGCTCAGTTTGTCGCTCAGTTTGTCGCTCAGTTTGTCTCTAACTAAGCTGACGCGGCGCGGTTTGGTGGGCAAAGGTAATTGCAGGCTGTTCGCCTGGGGCAAGTTACCTTGCAACTGCACCCGGTGCTGGCCTTTGGGAACCAGTAGCCAGGTGCTGCCATCGTCGGTGCGATGCAGGTAAGCCGGTTTTTGATCCAGCAGCGCTTGTTGCGGCAGCCATTGCTTGGCGGCTCCGGGCATGGGGATGGCGCTATCGATGGCGGCATTCACGGTGAGGGTGAGGCGCAATTGCTGGCCCTCTATTTGGATCGTCATATCGGCAATGTCGGCGCAATTGGGCAGGCAAGCCGCTTCCAGGGTGAGCTTGTTTTTTAATGCTTCCAACATTTCACTGTCAGGCAGTTGCGCCTGGGCTGGCGCGCCCGGCAGTGTGCCTGCCAGCAGCAGGCAGCACATGAGTACGGCTGCGGGCGGTATAGCTACGGGCTGTGTGGCTACGGGCGGTACAGCTACGGGTTGGCGCAGCATGCGTGCGCAAGCCCGGAGTGGTGCTACCATGACGCGTAGCAACAGTGCGCCGATCAAGGCGATCCGCAGCAGCGCCACCAAGCGATTGCACCACGGCGGTAGCAACCATAAATTGAGCTCCTGATCGGCTTGCACCACGCCACGCCAGTTCAGGTTAATGGTTTGATATTGCCAGCCAGGCAGGCCAGGCCCGGTTTGTACTTTGGCGCTGGGGTCGATTTGGGTATATTGTTTGCTGCGGCTACCCGAATAATATTGGCGCTGATCTTTGGCGGTGACCATTTTTTCCATCTCACGAACCGCGCTTTTACGCAAGGCCGCAGTGTCATCGATTTTTTGTGCGAGTTTTGCTTTGGACTCTGGCGGTTCCTGAGCAGGTTCGGTGGCTGCGGCTGGCGCTGACGCTTCCATTGCGGCTGACGCTGCCATGGGGGCGGGTTTGGTTTCTTCCAGTATGCGAACGGCGTCCGGTTTGCTCAATGTGCCAGTATTGTCGGTTTGGAAGGTATGATCTGGGTCAAGCACCGGGTTGAGGGCGAATAGTGCTTGCCCGGAAGCAAAATCGAGCAGCACGAGTACGCTCGCCAGGCTAATCATCAGTAAAATGGCTTGCAAGACTTTTTGCACTTTGGCCTGTGTCACCACGCGTAGTAGTGCGCTACACGCGAGCAATGCCAATAGCGCCGCCAGCAATGCCCCCATTTCATGGTAGCCAAGCCACAGCGCCATGAAAGCCAGCCCACCCCAGCGCCAACCATACAGCTTATAGACGGAAAAGCTGCCCAGCAACACCAAAAATACGCTGAACAGATTCCATTGACTGAGCCACGAGCCATGCATTTGATCCGGCCCGCTGGCATGCAGCAAGCGCCAGCCCGGTGGTAGCGCCAGCTTAAGGCTCACTTGTTCCATATCATGCTTCCAACCCGTCACGGCAAAGCGGCGCGGCGAGCTGGGCAGAAGGCTATCGGCATCCAGATCGATGTTGCCGCGCTTTAATTCGATGCCGGCCAAACCGCTGGCCCCGACGCTGATCAATTGATTGTTTTGGTTGACGCTAACGCGCCCCAATTCGCCGCCGCGCCCCATTTCAATCCGGTCAGCCTGATTCACTTTGCCATTGATGTGGTCGCTGGCGGTGATGCTGGTGCCGTCCAGGCTCAGCCACAGTTGACGTTCCAGTTTGAGTTTGTCCGGGTCGGGATTGGCGTCGCCCCGGCGCAAGGTTTTGAGTTTGAATTCCGAACCCGGGCGCATCAAATACGCAGGTAAGCTGCGCCATTCAGCAGGCAAGGTGGTTTGGCTGCTATCGACGCTGGCAACGCCTTCAATATTCACCTGGCGAATCGCCGGGGCGGCCTGGTAGGCCCAGATTTCTTCTCCCGCCAGCAGTTGCGCCGGGTTGGGCGAGTTGGGTGAGTTGGGCGTGCTGGTGGCGGCGGCCGCTGTCGGCGGCAGACTTAATTGATCAAGCTGGCCAGGGTGGCGCGCCACCAGGGTGATTTCCCAATGGCCGGGTTTGGCTTGCACCAATAAACTGCCGTCCGGGCTTAATTTGGCGGTGAGCGGGGTTTGTAATTCTTGCGCAATCAAATTCGGCAGCAAAGCGCGCCCAATAGTGAGCTCGCGCGCCTTGCCCGCTACGTCGAGCGTGATGCGGGTTGAAACCAAGCCCGGCACGCCTTCGCTGATGAGGCGATACAGATGAAATTCGGTTTCATCATCCTGTTGTTGATTCTGGTTTTGTGCTTGCAGCCAAAGCTGGTTGTTTTCATCTCGATTGGGTAAGGCGACGCTTTGGCCGTTGATTTCAAGCTGGAGTAATGCGCTGGTTGCAGGCAGGGCCAGCGATTCGGGCATCTTGTCCCAAATAAACACACCCTCAATCCGGTGCTCGCCCGGCTCCAGTTGCAAAGCGGGGCCGTCTTCATGCGGCAATACCGTTGCCGCTTTGCCGTCGAGCATCACCTGCTGCGGCCATTGTTTGCTGCTGCCCGGCAAGCTGACCCAGGTAGTGCGCTGAACTTGCCAGCTTTGGCTGAATTTGCCGCCGCCCGCTTTGACTTGCAATTGCAGTACGCCCGGCCAGGCGCACAACGCTTGTTTGGCATCCGAATACAAATGGCTGCAGCCGTAGTTGTCAACCCCGTGCAAAACCCATGGCACCCAGGTTTTGAGTGGATCGGGTATGTCTTTGCGGGCTAATGGCTCATTGTTGCCAGCGTAAGCAACATTGCCAGCCACCAAAGCCAGCCAGCAGAGAAGGTGACAACTTAGTCCAGCCCAGGTTGAGCGTGCCATAATGTTTTCCTTTGCGGTGGATGCGCGGGCGGGGTTTTGCCTTGGGGTTTGCCTTGAGCCTTGCCTTAAGGGGTTTTGCCATGGTGGGTCTGGAATACACCAGCCAGCCGATTCTTTTCGACATTATCCCAACTGAAGACTTGTCCGTTCATCGCCACATACACCCCATGCGCCAGCGTTTGCGCCACCCCACAGGCAAAGCCAAGATTGAACAAGGCGTCTGAATTGACGATTTCATAGGGAATCATGGCCCCGGTCAGAACAATGGTTTTCTTTAATTTGGCGTGCCCCAGATACTCGGCCATTTCGCTCATGGTATCGGTGCCATGAATGATGACAATCGATGGCTCGGGGGCCAGATCGCATGAATCAAGAATGCGGATACGGTCATCGTCTTCGATATCGACCGAGTCTTGCAAGGGTAATTGCCCCAGCATCACGGGCACGGTCATGCGCGTGCGTTCGATCACGGCGGGCAGGTGCGAATTGCCAAACCCGAGTTTGCCAGTGATTTCATCGTAATGTTTATCGAAGGTGCCGCCAGTGGCAAGAATACGTAAGCCCATTTTTTGTCCCTGTTTGCCTTGAAAATACCATCATAACGCGAAACCAGTGTTGGCAATGCGCTGTGCCAGGTCATTTTTTCTTGACCGGTCTTGCCCAACCCTCAATCGTGGCTTGCTGTGGGCGCGAGAGCGTTAGTTTACCTGCCGGAGCCGAGCGGATCAAGGTGGTGCCTGCACCAATGGTGGCACCCTGGCCAACGGTAATGGGAGCCACCAATTGAGTATTGCTGCCGATAAAGACATCATCTTCGATCACGGTGCGAAATTTATTCACGCCATCATAATTACAGGTGATGGTGCCCGCACCAATATTAACGCGTGCACCTACCGTGCTATCACCAATATAACTTAAATGGTTCGCCTTGCTATTATTCGCAATCTGGCTGTTCTTTACTTCAACAAAGTTACCAATATGAACTTTTTCTGCCAGTGTCGTGCCGGGGCGCAGCCGGGCATAGGGGCCAATCGCGTTTTGCGCGCCAATTTCAGCTTGTTCGATATGGCAAAATGGTTTGATCTCGCTGCCTGCACCCACCTTGGCATTGCGCAACACGCAATAAGCCCCCAGTTGCACCCCATCCGCCAGTTCGACTTCACCTTCAAACACGCAGCCAACATCAATAAACACATCACGCCCACAACGCAACTGGCCGCGAATATCAATGCGTGCCGGGTCGGCCAGGGTGACGCCTTGCTGCAACAAGGCTTGCGCCAGATTGCTTTGGTGAATTCGTTCCAGTTGCGCCAGTTGCAGCTTGCTATTGACCCCGAGAATTTCCCATTCGTGCCCGGCTTGCGCCGATACCACCGTCACGCCCGCTTGCACGGCTTGCGCCACAATGTCGGTCAGGTAATATTCGCCCTGCGCATTTTGGTTGGATAAGGCGGCCAGCCATTGCACCAGTAAGCGGGTGGGGGCGACCATGATGCCGCTATTGATTTCGCGAATCAGTAACTCGTTGGGGGCGGCATCTTTTTGTTCAACAATCCGTACAATTTGCCCTTGCTCGCGCACCATGCGCCCCAAACCTGTGGGGTCGGCCACTGCCATGGTCAGGATGCCCAATTTATCCGGGCCGGCTGCAGCGAGCAAGGCTTGCAAGGTAGCAACCCGGGTCAGCGGGACATCGCCGTACAGCACTAAAGTTGCTTGATCGGGGTCGAGCTGCGGCACCGCCTGTTGCACCGCATGGCCTGTGCCAAGTTGCTTCGCCTGCAATACCACGGTCGCGTCGATCTGATTCTTGGTCAGATAATCCGGCACCTGGCTACCACCATGGCCATACACCACCACCAGCTTGCCTTGCGCTAATTGTTGCGCGCTATCAATGACATGATGCAGCAAGGGTTTGCCAGCCAGAGCGTGTAAAACTTTGGGCAGATTGGACTGCATGCGTTTGCCCATGCCGGCAGCGAGAATGACAATATTCATGAGATGACCATTTTTCAGAGACGAGAAGCGAAAAGTGTATCACGACGCATGAGCCATGACGAAGCCTGTCATGCTATTTGGGGTAATCCTAATCCCATACCGATGTGCTGAAATGTGCTGGTCGCTGCGGTTATTCAACAACACACCCATTAGCAGCGAGCATTTTCAGAGTGGCATCGGAAATGTGGTGTTATTGTAAAATAAGATTATCTATTATATCAGTACAATTTTGCGAGAATGGTACAGCACAGTTGACGGAAATGTCAACTGTGCTGCAAAAGATATCGCCGAATTGCATCTGTCATTTTGTTCCACAATTGACTACTATACTCACATTGAGTCGCGGCAAAATAATTTGCGCAGACAACCAGTTTTAGAGTGGAAATTTCTGAAGTAATTTGAAAATAAATGGGGGTAGTATGAGTGATCCGAATCAAAATCAAAACGCCGTTCAAAAAGGACGGGAACGGTTGATGAAAACCCTGATGTACGGGTGTAGTGCACTTGGCTTTGTGTTGACAGTTGGAACGGCAGGGTTGGTCATGACATCGGATCTGAGTATGGAAACGGTGGCTCAAGTTGCTGAAGTGGGGCCGGGCTTG
>JBKJLF010000733.1:0-7259 GCA_046597185.1 Burkholderiaceae bacterium
CACTTTCGCCGCAGATGGCATCACCACCGAGAACCTGACTATTTTTAACAACACCAAAGCCAGCTCAGCCCAACAGGCATTAAGCAGCCAGGCCGCACGTTTGGGCTTGAATCCATCGTTAAACAATTTGGTGTTGAAAGAAGTAAAAGAATCGCTGTTGGGCAAACATTACCACTACCAACAAATGCTGTACGGCCTGCCCGTGGAACACGCTGAAGTGGTGGTGTCGATTGCCCACAACGGCCAATTGCTGAAAATTTTTAATGAGCATAAACCCATCAGTGCTGCCGCCGATACCGATGCCGTGAATCAATTGCACGTCAAAGCGCGCATGAGTGAAGAGGCAGCCCTGGACAAAGCTTGGGCCAATATGAAGGTGCAACACTCGCTGGTGGCCAATCCGGAATCAAAATTAGTCTGGGTGAGCGATAAAGATGGCGTGCGCCTGGCCTATAAAGTGGCGATTGCCGCACAAATGCCCACCGGTGGTTTCGTCCAATATCTGTCGGCCCATGATGGCAGCCTGTTGAAATCCCACTCCACTTCTCTGCCACGCACCAACAAGGGTGGCGAGCGCAGCATTGAAGCACGCGCCGGCTTGACAGGTAGCACGCTGGAGCGCAAAGCCGCCACCACCAATCTGGTACAAACACTGGCTGGCCAACAACGCGCCGCTTCGTCCGCCACACTGGCCTCCGGCATTAATGGTAGCGGTTTTGTATTTGATCCCGATCCACGCACCACCTTAAACACCGACGCACTGACCGACACTTCGGCCGCCACCGCCTTCGATGCCGCCTATTTCAACAAACCCCTGCTTGATTTGACCGTCACCAGCGGCGTGTACAAATTAACCGGCCCGTATGTCAACATCAAAAATATCGAAGCCCCTAACACCGCGCCTTCCACCACCACCAATGGCGTGTGGACAGCCAAGCGTGGCAATAATGCCTTTGATGACACCAATATCTATTTCCATATCGATCAAAACCAGCGCTATATGCAGTCGCTCGGCTTTAGCGGCACCAAATCGATTTTGAACCGTTCGATGGATATTGACAGCGATGGCGTCAATGGTGATGACAATTCGCACTTCTCCGGCACTGGTGCTACCGGTTATTTGGCATTTGGCCATGGCTGCGTGAATGACAGTGAAGATGCCGACGTAATCCTGCATGAATACGGCCATGGCATTCAAGCCAGCATCAACAGCAGTTGGACCGGCGGCGACACCGGTGCCATGGGCGAAGGCTTTGGCGATTACTGGGCGGGCTCCTATTCGTACAGCACCCCTAACGGCAAAACCTACCATCCTGAATGGGCCTTTAGCTGGGACGGCCATAGTTCTTGCTGGGGTGGCCGCGCTTTGAACCGCACCGATGCCAAGTACAACAGCAGCAAAACCTATGGCGCACATACGTCGGTAACGGAAAACGGCGTCACCTTCCAGTCCGACGAATTGTGGTCGGCCCCGCTGTTCCAATCGCTCACCGCTTTAATGGCGGCAGGCAAACCCCGTGCGAATGTGGATAAAATCATTTTGGAAGCGCATTTTGGTTTGGGTTCCGGCGTCAAGATGCCTGCCATGGCAACGGCGATTGTTAACGCGGCGACCAATTTATTCCCTGCTGACTTAACTTATGCCAACACCTTTAAGGCCAAGTTTGAAGCACAGAGTATTTTGGGCACCGTGACACCACCGCCACCTGGCGTCAATGAAGTTGAAAGCAACAACACCGTTGCCACTGCCAATGCCTACACAGTGGCCACCACGGTGAATGGTACGATGAGTGCTTCGACCGATCTGGATTACTTCAAAGTCACGATACCAGCGGGCAAAACTTTTACTGCGACCATGACGCCAAACAGTACGTCCGATTATGATTTGACCCTGTATGACTCCAATGGCACAACCCAACTCGCCACCAGCGTCAAGGGTACGGGTTTGGCCGATACGGTCAGCAAAGCCAACACCGGCACCACAGCCAAGGTGTACTATGTGAAGGTCTTGTATTACAAAGGTGGCACGGGCGCTACCAGTGGTAAATATTCAATGACTTTGACCTGGTAATTGTCGGAATGACTAGTGCGGGCCAGCACTAGTCACTCAACTCAATCGGCGCGGCGCGTTCTGGATATTTGCCGCGCCGCCCCGCATAAACCTGGCGAATTTTTGCCATATCGGCTTTTTTATCACCCGTCAAAATGACAAATTCGGTGACCCCAATTTCATGCGTGGCATAATCAATAAATGCCAAAGCAACGGGCACCTTGGCCGCCAGCGCAATATGGTAAAACCCGCTACGCCAATGCGGCCGATAGTGCCGCGTACCTTCGGGCGTCAACGCCAGCCAATACCAGTCGTGGGCGTGAAAACGCTGCACCTGTCGGTCGATGCTACCGGTTGACGTGGTTCTGACCACGGGCTCACCGCCCCATGAACGCAGCATCGGGCCAAACAGGCGACCCATGATGCCATTAAACAAACTTTCTTTGGCCAGCCAATGGACATGCACGTCGATTGCCCACTTGACCAGCATGCTCAGAGGGAAATCCCAATTCGAGGTATGTGGATATAAGATCAGCACGCCGCGCTGGGTGGAAAAGGGCGCTACGCACAACTTCCAGCGAAATAATTCCAGGCAACGCAAGGCCAGGCGTTGCTTTAATGTAGCGGGCGTACCGGGATGGAGCGGATGATCAGTCATATAATCTATTGAACAATGGTCGTGGAGGCTGGCAAAGCAAAAAATGATTGCGTCGTGCGCACCGTTTGTGCCGCCAATTCCTGCGGTTTAATTTGCATTATACGCGACAGCGTCGCCACAATTGGTGGCAGAAAGGCTGGTTCGTTACGATTATTTGCTGGCTTGGGCGACAAATTGGGCGGCGTTAAAAACGGTGCATCGGTTTCAATCATCAAGCGTTCAAGCGGCAAATGCTTCACCGCCTGGCGCAAGCCATCGCCACGCCGCTGATCACACACCCAACCGGTAATGCCGATATGGCAATCCAAATCCAGGTAAGCGCGCATTTCTTCCAGGCTACCGGTAAAACAATGCACGACTGCGCCGCTCAAAGCGTTGCGATAACGCTTCAAAATCGCCAAAAAATCGTCGTGCGCATCGCGGTCATGCAAAAATACCGGCTTTTTGAGCGTCACTGCCAATTCCAACTGCGCTTCAAAACATTCGAGTTGCTGCTGGCGTGGTGAAAAATTACGGTTAAAATCAAGCCCACATTCACCAATCGCCACCACTTTCGCATGGCTGGCCAGTTCGGCAATCAATTTCGCGCTTTTGCTATCCCAATGTTTGGCGTCATGCGGATGCACGCCCGCCGTGCTATACAACATATCGGGGAAGCGTTGGGTCAGCGCATACGCGGCGCGGCTGGCAGCGCTTGAGGTGCCCGTTACAATAATCTGACCCACACCCGCCTGACGCGCACGCGCCAGAACGGCGTCCAAATCATCCTGAAAGCGTGAATTGGTCAGGTTGGCCCCGATATCGATGAGGGGCATGGCAATACTGGTCATGGGGTTTCTCTGGTTGATGATCAACCCGGTATAGTATCAGGCTTTGACAACGTGTCCGTGGGAAATGAATTTTTCAAATTAGGGTAAAATCGATGCTTGCAAATTTTTTGCACAATCGTTGCGCAACTGTTACAATGCCGTCATTGACAAAAATTTAATTTTTGAATGACCTCATCTTTTAGAACAAGGCCTCCCCATGATTGAAGTACACCATCTGCAACAATCGCGTTCCCGTCGCATCACCTGGTTGCTGGAAGAATTGGGCCAGCCCTACGAAGTCATCATCTATCAGCGCGACCCACAAACCATGCTGGCCCCGCCCGAGCTATTGGCCATTCACCCTTTGGGCAAAGCACCTGTGCTGCGCGACAACGGTGAAGTCTTCATCGAATCCGGCGCGATTATTGATTACCTGGTACGGCGCTACGGCAATGGCCAGTTTTCCCCGCCCATCGACACGCCGGACTACAACCGTTATGTGCAGCTTTTGCACTATGCTGAAGGCTCAGCCATGTTGCCGCTGTTAATCAAGCTGTATGTGGGCTTTTTGGGGTCGGCGGGTGCGCCACTGCAGCCTCGCATCAATAGCGAACTGCAAAACCACTTGGGATATTTGAATTCGGAATTGGCAGGACGCGAATTTTTCGTCGGCAATTCGCTCACTGGGGCCGATATTCAACTCTCGTTTGTGGCGCAATCGGCAATCAAGGGGCCGGGGCGCGAAGCGTACCCGAATCTGGCCCGTTTTGTCGATATGGTTCAGGCGCGGCCCGCGTATCAGCGCGCCATTGCGCGCAGCGGTATGTAGGCGCATTCTTCTCACCATTTGGGCTTATTCAATGAAAAAACTGCTACTCGTGATTGTCGTCAACTTGTGTTTGATCCCTGGCGTATGGGCTGCCATTACCTTGGCCGGGCAAGTTGTAGAGAATCACGAAGCGGGCGCGCCCTTGGCCGGGGTGCGCATTAGTGCCGAAGGCGCGACCAGCAGCAAAACCGATAAAGATGGCCGCTTCGCCCTGGTTTTCCCGAATGGCGAAGAAGGTCAGCCGATTGAAGTGAAAGTATCGTTTGGCGAGACCGATTCCCTGGTCAATCGTTTCGCCTTGATCCGCCCTTTAAGTGCCGTCAATAGCCCGCCATTTTTGATCATCCTGACTGATGACAAAGAGAAGAAGGCCAAAGAATGGATCAGGAAGTTTTACCGCAAAAAGATCGACCAAATTTTAGAGAATAAGCCAGGGTCTGAAGGCGGGTTAAACGCAGCGGCGCAAAATCAAATAGCGCAACACGCCAACATCTTGGTGGCACGGATGGACGATTACAGTACCCGGCAAACCGCTAACGCCACCTACAATGCGGCGATGCGTCTGCTGGGCGAAGCCAAACTCGACGCGGCATTGGCGCAGTTAGACCCGGAACAACTAAAAAAACTACCAAATACAAGTGAGCGCACCAACGACGAGATTGCACTGAAATGGCAATTACGCGCAGAATTGCTGACCCTGCGCGCTGATTTTGCTGCGGCCGCAAAGGCTTATGAACAAGCACGCCAATTGCAGCGCAGACATATCACCTTTTTGAATGCGTATGGGGTGTTCCACAATATTCAAGGCAGTTACGCCAAAGCGGCTGAAGCATTTGAAGAAATCACCACCCTCGCGCGTAGTTCCAATCGAAGTGTGTTAATCATTAACGCTTTAGTCAATAGCGGCAATACACAGATTCGATTGAAGCAATATGCGGCAGCGCGTAAAAATTATGAGGAAGCCGTTGATTTGGCAAGTAACCTTGTGCAGGATGACTATGACCGCAACCCCACCATTTTGCCATGGACCTTACGCAGTCTCATCAATTTAAATTTAATCGAAAAACGCCAGCCGGAAGCGCTGCAATGCTATCAGAAATTAGTCGCCGCACAGCGCAAGTTATTCCAGGAAAAACCGGATCAATATCGCGACCAACAAAGTAAGGATTTGTTTGATTTTGGCAAACTGGCTTTGGAACAGGGGCAAGCAGCCAAGGGGCGTGCGCTGTTTGAAGAATCACTACAGGTTTTGCGTAGCGCCAAAAACGCGAACGACCCTGAATTTTTAGCCAGCCTGGTGCCGGTTTTACACGCGCTGGCCGAGCAGAATATGGCGGATAAGCGTAACAATGAGGCTTTGCCGCTGTTGAGCGAAGCCACCAAGCACTACCGCACTTTGGCGCAAACCGAACCGGAGCGTTTTTTGCCGCTGCTGGGGCTGGGTTTGAACCAGCTTGCCAGTTTGTATGTGGAACAGGCCAAACTGGCCGATGCCGCGCTGGCATTTCAGGAAGAGTTGGCTGTTCACCGTAAGCTGGCGGTGAAAGACCCGGCCAACAATATGCTGGATGTGGCCGATACGCTGGTGAATCAGGCCTCGTTGCAGCAGGCCAATCGGCAAAGCGATGAGGCGCGCAAAGCATTGCTGGAAGCGCAAGGGATTTATCAGAAATTAAAGCAAACCACGGCTCAGGCATTTGAGCCGGAATTGCGGAAAATTGATACGCTGTTGGCGCAATTGGGCAAAAACAAATAATTTATGTGAGGCGCGCAAGCCGAATGCAGGGCAGGCACGCCTGCCCTGCCCGCCCCCCGTAAACGATTAGCCTGCATCCTCCGGTGTCAGGATCATACAATCTTTTGCCACATGCACCCGCACGCGGGTGTGCGGCCCGAACCCGGCAGGCACCAGCCTATAGCCGCACAGACGTATTTGTGGGATATTGGCAGCGGCTGTTGGGCTAACGCTGACAGTAACACGCCGCCGGGGCTTGATGCGCGGTGGGCGCGCATGCTTGGGCGGTTTGGGGGCCGCTTTACTTGCTTTTAGCTTGGCAAGTAAGGCTCCAAGTACGGGGATGAGGGCGGCATTATCGGTGATGGCGCTGGGGGTGGCGGGGGTGGTGGGTGTGTCGGCAATGCGACTGGCGGTGGTGCTGCTGGGGCTAGTGTTTGCGGATGCTTGCGCAATCCATGTATCATCTGGCTTAGCCATGATCAACTCCTGGTGTTTTACGTTGGTTTTGGTTAGCGGATTGTTGGTGGTGGCACACCAGCAGTCCGCGCTGTTTTTGTCTTGCGACTGGGTTATTGCACAGGATGCAGGGTGAAATGGGACGATATTTTTTTGATTTTTTTCGCTCTGCCAGCCCTTGCTTGACCATGTGATCATCACTTCCCCCAACCGCCCCCCACCGCCTTATACAAAGCCACCACCGCCGCCAAATGCGCCCGCTGGTTTTCAATCAGCGCAGTTTGCGCCTGAAACAAATCACGCTGTGCGCTCAACACTTCCAAAAAGCCACTATAACCATTCTGGTAGCGCAAATCCGCCAGCCGCAAAGACTCTTGCAAAGCCGCCACCCGGCGCTGCCCGGCCAGCACCACCTGCGCCCCCGCATTGCTATTGGTGAGCGCATCATGCACTTCGCGAAACGCGCCCTGCACGCTTTGCACGTATTGGCTGGTCGCCTGCGCGCGCCGCGCCTCGCTACCCGCCACCGCCGCATCAATGCTGCCAGTTGATTGAAGAAGCCATGCAACAATACTGTCAGACCGACTAGTCGGCTGGTCAGACTAAGCTGAGCTAATGTAATGAATCGTCCGCCCCTGCGACTAAGCCATGTCACCTTCTCCCCCTATTTTCGTGTCCTTCCGGTGAGCCAGCATGAAATATTTTAAATCCTTTGCTAT
>JBKJLF010000767.1:0-9153 GCA_046597185.1 Burkholderiaceae bacterium
ATCTGAAGCCACCACAGTACGCGATGCCATCGCGCATTTGCCCAAGCTCAGTGCAGGTGAAATACATACAGATGATGTGATGCATCGTGCCTGCAAGCTTTCCCAACTCAATTTTAAACGGGTTCAAGCCTCCCGCCCTGGTGGCACGTGGCGCGACTGGCCGACTGAGTTGGTGGCGAAATGTCATCAGGCCAAATCGGGGGCCACCTACCCCAGCGTTTATGGGCGCATGGAGTGGGACAAGCCAGCCCCAACTATCACCACACAATTTTTTGGCTTTGGCAACGGACGCTTTGGTCACCCTGAACAAGACCGCGCCATCAGTTTGCGGGAAGGGGCTATTTTGCAATCATTTCCGGCTGATTATGCCTTTGTGGCAGAAAATGAGCTCATTTCATTTGCAACACTTGGCCGTTTGATCGGCAATGCCGTGCCCGTTAAATTAGGTGAGGCAATTGGCTATTCGATTCGACAGCACATTCAATCTTGTTTGGACGAGGGTAGACATGGGTGAAGACAATCCAATCGCAATTTCAATCGAAGCCAGAGATGCTGCCGAAGCACAAATTTCCGCCCATCACAAAATCATTGATTATGATACGCGTGAATATCCGGTCGAAGTCATCGTCAGCAAATATTTGGTACGCCAAGCTGAGGATGATAATGATTTCTTTATTCCTGATTATCAGCGTGATTTGACTTGGCCAGAAGAACAACAATCGCGCTTTATTGAATCCGTGCTGATGGGGTTACCGATTCCCTTATTGTTTTTGGCAGATGTTGAAGGACAAGAGGGTAGGGCTGAGATAGTTGACGGCTCACAACGCGTTCGCACCTTGGCGCGCTTCATGAATAACGAATTACGCCTTGCCGGGCTAAAACAATTGACCTTACTCAATGGTTTTACGTTTGGCGATTTGCCGCCGATACGGCAACGCCGCTTTGGACGGCACACCATGCGCATGATCGAATTACGCGAAGGCACCGATGAAGATGTCCGGCGCGATATTTTTAGCCGCATCAACACCGGCAGTTTGAATCTGAATGACATGGAACAGCGTTGGGGCGCAAGTGATGGCTTATTCTTGCAATTTGTACGTTCGTGTTCGGAGCAAACATTATTTCGGGAATTGGCACCACTGAGTGACACCGCCGTAAAACGCCGGGAGCCGCAGGAATTTGTTTTGCGTTTTTTTGCCTATCTGCGCGATTATCAAAAATTTGACCGGAGTGTGGTCGGATTTTTGAATGCCTATTTGGACGACATGAAGTTATCGTTTGATGCGGCGGCCCAAGCTTTGGCGCAGGCAGAATGGGATGCCATGCTGCAATTTGTAAAACAATATTTTCCCAATGGCTTCAGGAAAAAAGAAGGGCATGTCCGCACGCCACGCATCCGGTTTGAAGCGATTTCAGTCGGGGCAGCCTTGGCATTACGAATTCAACCGGATCTGGTACCCGGTTCCCTTGATTGGCTGGAACAAGCGCCATTCAAAGACATGATGCGCTCTGACGCCAGCAACTCTCGCCCTAAAATTATTCGTCGTATTGAATTTGTGCGCGATCAGTTATTGGGGCGTGCAGCATGATGCAATCACCAACCCAACCACAGACCGAATTTTCCGAACGAGTAGCGGAAATTGAAGCGTTTCTCAAATTTATCGCGCAAGTGGAATTGGGCAGCGTGCGATTAATGCAGGGGCAACAGGGGCTGGAAACACTGCCCGCGTTCAGCGCCAAAGATCAAGCTGATCTATTGCGCACATTCAAAGCGAGCGCATTTTTATTACTTTACAACCTGATGGAATCCACCGCAACCAATGCGATTGATGCTATTTTTGATGAGTTTGCCAAACAAGGTACGTCGTTTGATGCGTGCAGATCAGAAATCCGCCGGGTGATTTTGGGCAATTTAAAACAGCATGACATTAGCAAGATCTTGCCCCAACTCAAACAACTTTCCATGGATGTGGTGACCAAGACTTTTTTAAAGGATAAGGTCTTGTCGGGCAATGTCGATGCGAGGAAGATTCGCGATCTGGCAGATGAGTATGGCTTTACCCACCCGGCTGCTGATGGGAGCGATTTGTTAGTGGTAAAAACAAACCGTAATGATCTGGCGCATGGCAGCAAATCATTTGCCGACGTTGGCCGGGACTATACGGTTACCGATATCATTTCCATGAAAGACAAAATCATCATCTACCTGAAGGCGATGTTGGACAATGTGGCGGACTATATTCTTGGGAAACAATATCTTGCCAAAGCTACACAAGCCCAGTGGTGAACAGTGGCGCAGCATCAAGGTAACATAAGCTTTGTCAACTTCCAACTTTGCCTCTTGGCTTGAAGGCACGTACAAAAATTGATTCGCTTCCCCAAACGTAGCACGACTGTGTTGATGGTGCATTTATGGCTTGTTTGCCAAAACAATAGTCAAACCAGTGGGTGACGCCGTACCTGGATTGCGAATTGATTACGCGGCCCAGGCTACCGCGTTTATTTTATATTGCACCCATGCAAAATTTCATAAAGCCGACCTTTGAAGCTGCACGCGACCAATTACATTAACCCCTTGGTTCCACCCAACACACCCGCAATGTAATCGCCCTGTCACATCCATCACCGATAATTCCCCCTGAAAAATATCTTCCCTGCGCCAACTGGCTTGCCAAACTCCGAAACTGGCGTTTGGCTGTTTTCTTCATTTTTCCATTTCTTTTCAGGATAATTCAACCATGCGCAATTTGACTCTGCCCTTGATGAGTACCAGTTTTCTCGCAACCGTATTGGCTGGCTGTGGCGGTGACGGTAATGGCGACAGGATCGCTGTGGTCGAGCCTGCTACTACGCTGGCCGTGATTGGCGATGTACCTTATGGCACTTCCCCCACCGACGATGCACAAACTTTGGCTAATCCGGCCTTCATCAGCGCCATCAACGCTGATCCGGACACCTCGCTGGTATTGCATGTGGGCGATATCCACTCCGGCAAACAATACTGCACCCAGGCCTATAATCTGACCGTTTTCAATCAATGGAAAGCCTTTAAAGCACCGCTGGTGTACACCCCCGGCGACAATGAATGGGCTGATTGCCATAAAATTAAAGAAGGCGGCGGCAGCTACAATGCGGCGACCGGGCAAATTGTCTACGCCGTGGACGGCGGCGGCAAATTAATCGACTATGCCGGTGGCGACCCGGTGGCCAATCTGCAATTGGTGCGTTCAATCTTCTTTGCCACGCCCGGCAAAACCCTGGGCACCAGCATGAGCGTGCATACCCAGGCGCAAGAATTTGATCCGGCCTTCCCCAACGACAGCAATTATGTCGAAAATGTCTGGTTTGAAAAATCCAAAGTCTTGTTTGTTACGGTCAATGTTCCGGGTGGCTCCAATAACGATACCGACCCATGGTATGGCGCACCCGCCATGAGCCCGGTGCAGGCGCAGGAAGTGGCCAACCGCACTGCCGCCGATTTACGCTGGCTGGATGTGGCATTCAAACAAGCCGGCAGCAGCGGCGCGATTGGCATGGTGATTCAGGTGCAAGCCGATATGTGGGATTTGGACGGTGCCGCGCCCGCCCATATCGCCGCTTACAAGCAATTTATTGACAGCATTGCCGCCCAGAGCAAAACCTTTGGCAAGCCAGTGTTGATGTTGAATGGCGATTCGCACACTTACCGCTCCGACAATCCGCTGGCCGCCAGTGCGCCCTGTGTGATTGAACCATCGCCCGGCGCGCCAGCCATTGCCTGTACCAGCGCCAACGATGCCTATTTGAGCCAGCCCAACGGCTACAATGTGCCCAATTTCCACCGCATTGTGGTGCATGGCAGTAGCACCCCGCTGGAATGGTTGAAGCTGACCATCACCCCCGGTGCCAATGCCGCCAATGGCAGCGATGCGTTCGGGCCATTCAACTGGAAGCGGGTGCAACCCAAATAATACCCAGGTGGCCGGGCGCTTGGCGCGACCTTGAATTGGCGCGTGCCTGACCATGAGCCCGGCTGCGCCTATTTTGAAACCAGGTTTTTCATCACCGGCGTGAAACTGAAGTTGTAATGTTTTAGCGCCGGATTGTCCACTTTGGAAAATTGGCGAAAATCAATTTTCCTGAAGTTTTCAGGCTTGAATTCGCGCAGATAGTCAACACTGCCTTTGCCGGATAAAATCGCCATCTGCGACTTGAAGTTGAGCGTTTCGCTGGCAAAATCGCGCTGCTTGAAATAGTCGTGCAGCAGCACCGCGACCCAAGCCGTTTCCATAAAATGGCCGCCTATCGTGGTGACCATCCGGTTGTGGCTCACCTCTTGCAGCGCGTCCGGAATCCAGTCAATCGAGCCCACCAACATTTGCTTGCCGGGCACCAGTTTGCGCTCAAGCATGCCGTCCAGCGCACCCAGCCCCATCAGGTCGTTGGCGGCCCAGACCACTTTTGCTTGCGGATAACGCTGGTTCATGCCAAGAAAGACTTCCTTGCCTTTTTCATGCTCCCAGGATGCCGTGACGATTTGCCGTAAAACAATGCGCGGTTCTTTTTGAACCGCCAGCGTCAAACCTGCAGCGCGCGCAATTGCTGCACCGGCCGCTGTTGTACCGTTGAGCGCAAACAATTGCACTTTTCCATCGCTATCGGCCAAGCCCAGCCGCGCCGCTTCCTGATACAGCGTGAGCGCCAAATCATAGCCGGCGGCCTTGTCATCGGGCAGCATTTGCCCGATCCAGTACTTAAAATGTTGGCGCGGCCCACCGTATTGCCGAGTTTGCTCTTCTGTTAAGCCCGCGTTAAAAATAAACGCCGGGATTTTGCTTTGCTCGGCAATTTTCAACATGTCAACCCCATTTTGTTTCAAGCTTTGAAACACCACCGCATCCGGCCGATCTGCGCCATTGGCTGCGGCTTTGAAGTCATTCACCATCTTGAACTGATCACGGTTGACATAGACAACCTGCAAATCCATACCCAAATTCTGACAGGCCGCCTGCATGATCTCGGCAGAAGTTCGCCACCAATGATTTTCTGGCGTTGTAGAGTTGTAGTAGATGATGCGCGGGCGTTTTGACTGGGTTCCGCTGGCCATCACCCAGCCAGAAAAACAACACAGCATGAACAAGCAGACCATGCCACCAAGAAAAAAACGCTTGAAGGACAGAAAATTCATTGTAAATTCTCCACAGGTTTGAATCAAAAAAAGTCGAAGTATTTGCGCAGTCAAAATCCCAGCAATACCAGCCAATGTTAATTAATAGGATTGAAGTTACGCGTCCGAAGCTTCAATATCATTGTTACCACAATCACTGCAAAGCGGATCAAGCATCCCTTGCGTCACAATGCCTCTCAATCAATATACCCCTTTTCAAGGCAAGGGAGACATAATTTACCGGGGGTGAAGGCGCTGCTCATCCATGCCATATGGCACAGCACAATTGCTGATTCGGAAGCGGTTTCAATAATCGCTACCATATTGCGAATCTGAAAATCCAGCGTGCCGTGGCGGTGGTGCCGTTGGCCTGGGTTTGGTAGTCGGCACTGGCGTAGCGTAGCGCGACGGGAAACAGGGCCAGTGCAGAATGCTCCCATTTTCCGGCCAAATCACCCTTCCCCATGCTCAATATCAAGCTCAATAGTATGCCTACAAAAAAATTCTTATGTGCGCTTGCGCACAGATATTGGCAATTAAATAAATTAATATTAATCGACGTTACCATATTTAAAATTTTTCTTTACGGCTTGTCGTCATTTATTGTGGTATTTTTTACAACAATTCATCTTATTTACGCAAAGGAACGACCATGAAACTCCATACCACCATTCTCACATCTTTGCTCTTCACAGCTTCAGTTTCCAGTGCCTGGGCTACCAATTTGCAGCCAAACACATCGCAGGTGCCTGCCACGGTTCCAGGCTTTTTTGGTGGCACCTTGATCGATCAGGCTGCCACCCACGTTTTTACCCGAACTTATTCGGGCTGGGCTCGCACCGCTGTGTATGCGACGACTGGCGGATATGACTTTTATTACCAATTCTCAAATGATGCAAGCTCGCGCAACGGGGTTAAGCGCCTGACCGGATTCGACTATTCGGGTTGGAACGTGGACGTCTTTCAAACCAGTGCCGCTTTTGGCATTTTCCAAGTGGGCAACAATGATATCGATACCACTGATCGCGACTCGTCGGGGGTGGTCGGCTTTAATTTCTCGCCTGCCACTGGCGGCAAAATCCTGCCTGGCACCACCAGCTATACCAGCATTTTACGCACCAACGCCACCCACTATACGGTCGGATCGTTCGGCGTCATTAACGGTTTTGCTGGCAATGCCGTCGGCTTCGCCCCTGCTATACCGGAACCAGAAACCTATGCCATGATGTTGCTCGGTGTCGGGGTCTTGGCTTGGTTTCGGCGTAACAAAACCAAGCAGGCAGAAGCCCGCCTGTGGAATGATAAATCGGAAACGTAATTGCGATGGTAAGCCTGCCCCGGTTGGATCAAGCCGCTCTCCCGGTTTCATCCAACCGGAATGCCGTTTCAGCCGAATGCGGGTGAACCTGATAACGTGGCGCATCATACCGGAACTGACGTGAATGCCTTTCCCGCGAATGTTGCCGTGATTCGTGGCGCGATTCTTGTCTCGATTCTTGTCTCGATTCGCGCCCCCGTGGTGCATGCCGATCCCGCTCTTGCGCCAAAGCAAACGGCGAAGTAGCCGCGCACAGACAAGGCCAGGATGACACAAACAGCTATTTTGCCATTCATACAAACGCCATAGTGTTTCAATACATCATTCACCAATGGCGCGTTTTAACCCTGTACGCCCTCCCATTTTCCGGCCAAATCACGATTCCCCATGCTCAATCTCAACCTGAATCTTAACCTGAATCTTAACCCGAATAGTATGCCAAAAAAAATTTCCTATGTGCGCCTGCGCACAGAGCTTGCCTAAACATTAAATTAATATACATCAGCGTTACCAACTTTGGAATCTAATTTCATAATTGGCCGCTATATATTCTGGCTTTTTATATACCACTCTTTCTCATTTATGTAAAGGAAATATCATGAAACTCCATGCCACCATTCTCACATCTTTGCTCTTCACAGCTTCAGTTACCAGTGCCTGGGCTACCAATTTGCCGCCCAGCACATCTCAGGTGCCGGCCACGGTTCCTGGCTTTTTTGGCGGCACCTTGATCGATCAGGCTGCCACCCACGTTTTTACGCCAACCTTTTCGGGTTGGGCACGTACTGCCGTGTATAAAAATACCGCCGGATTTTTTGATTTTTATTACCAATTTTCAAATGACCCAGGCTCAACAAACGGGGTTAATCGCCTGACCGGATTCGACTATTCGGGTTGGAACGTGGACGTCTTTCAAACCAGTACCGCTTTTGGTATTTTCCAGACGGGCACCAATGATGTCGATACCGCTGATCGCGACTTGTCGGGGGTGGTCGGCCTTAATTTCTCGCCTGCCACTGGCGGCAAAATCGCGCCCGGCACCAGCGGCTATATCGGCATTTTCCGCACAAATGCCCCCAGCTATGAGGAAGGCGCGTTCGGGGCCATTGACGGTTTTACCATCAATGCACCCGGCTTTGCCCCCGCTGTACCAGAACCAGAAACCTATGCCATGATGTTGCTCGGTGTCGGTGTCTTGGCCTGGGTTCGGCGCAACAAAGCCAAGGAAACCGAAGCACGGCTGTGGAATGATGCACCAGGCAAATAAAGGCAGGCGAATTAAGGCAGGCGAATAAAGGCAGAAGTGAGCGCTTTTTGTGAACCAATCAGCGCTTTCCTTTTATCGTAAATCAGACTGATTCTGGATGAAATCATTCAATCAGCATCTCACGCGCTGCCGCCAGCAAGCGCGCGCTAAGGCGCTCCAGTTTGGGCGATTGCACTTTCCAGGTATGCCAATACAGTGCCACATCGCTGGGCTGTTGCGGTGCCAAATCAATCAACTCTCCGCTTCCAATTTTGCTGCCATATTGCTGTTCCGGGATCAAGCCATAGCCCAGTCCCAGGCAGACGGCTTTGAAGAAAGCACCCGTAGCGGGCAAATGATGCATTGGGTAGCCATCCGCTGGCAAACCCAAATGCTGCGCCAAAAATTCGGACTGCAAGCGATCTTTACGATCAAACACCAGCAAAGGCGCACGCCGTGCCGCTCCGCGCTGCAAACCATTGGGAAACCACCGCTGCACAAACGCGGATGTTGCGAGCATGCGGTAGCGCATCCGCCCCAGCGGCATGACCTGACAGGAGCGCATCGATTCGGCTACGGTGGAAATCCCCGCCAGTGCCAAACCCTAGGTTAATAATTTGAAGGTGTGATTTTGATCGTCCCGCATCACATCGAGCAAGATTTTCTCTTCAATCAAAAATTTGCCATAAAATCACTGGGAAACTCAGCCAGTGCATCAAATATCTCGACTGCAGTCGCACCGGTTTGCAACACTTCAGCAGCATTACGAAGAGCTGGCTTTGACTCGGCTTTTTGCTGCGCCGACACAAAGGCGGGGTGCGCCGGAATGAATTCCATATAAGTCATCATAACCTCCATTAAATCACAATAAAATTTCAAAAACAATAATTAAAATGTGACAATTCGCGATAGCGAATGACACCACGTCGATCAATTTTACGACGCAATTCCCCTTTTAGCTACCGAAATTACATAATGACGTTGCGGGCCAGTTGTAAAGTGGTGCGATCAATCAGGAAAAACAATGCCATGCAAATCGTAGCGCGTTTGGCGCGAGTCTTCTTGGGGGGCATGCGTTTTTGAAAACACCCAAAGTAACGCCAAGTGAACTATAATGGTTCTGGAAGAACTCATTAAATATCATAAGCATCCCATGCAGAACACTAAAGTAAAATCACTGCCGATTCCGCTACCAGTCGAACGCGCCATTGCCAAGCTTGGCAGCGACTTGGCCACGGTGAATTTTCCCTCCAACTAATTCACAACAAAATCATGTAGTTGTCCTAAATGCTGAACAAACAAAATTTATCCCTGTATAAAGGGTAAATTGATTTCCATTTACCCTTTATACAGGAATAAATTTTGTTTGTCCAGCATTTAGGACAACTACATGATTTTGTTGTGAATTAGTTGAAGGGTAAATTCACCGTGCCAACAACAAGC
>JBKJLF010000019.1:0-13091 GCA_046597185.1 Burkholderiaceae bacterium
CGCATTTCCCAGTTCCTTTTGTGCCTGCGGTGTGTAATTACGCTGGGAATCATCAATGTTGTGCGTCGTACTTGCCAGCGTAAATAAGCCGCCGACACATACCTTGGCAAGTGTGGGGTCGATTTGCCACAGCCAATCCCGGATGCCGTTGGCCGCATAGTCTCTGACTTCTTCGCTGGCGTGAGTTACTGCAATGGCGAGCGCCTCTTCTATTTTGTTGCGGGTCGGTTGGTCTATACCATCTTGCAGTAGCCGCGCAAGCACATAGGCGCAAGGGCGGGAAGGGGCATATGGGTCTTTTTGCGTTCTATTTTCCGGATCTGTTTCTGCATCGGCATTTAGAATTTCTTCAATGATGATCTGTTGGCACCACAATAGTTCATCCGCTGCAAGCTCAGCATAGTGGTCACGAACGGCATAGGCGGCAACGTATCCAATGCCGGATTTTGTGAATAAGTCGGTTGAATCAGTCTCTATCGGAAGCTGGGCCCGTAACGCGCGCGCTTCTTGCAGCGCCTGACGCCAATCGGTGAAAGATTCGCCTGTTTGGTGGTCACGCTTGAAGCGACGCATTCCCCAAGTCATTAATCGCATCGGTCGGAATTCTTGTTGGTATTTTTCTTGTGTTCAGCAAAATTTTGCTGAAGATCAGAGGGTGCTTCATTTTGCTTCACCACAATCTGTCCTGATTCGGCATTTTCCTCAAATGTGACATTGCGCACGTCCATCCGATGCAATGCAGCACGCCAAAGCTTATCGGATTGAGTTTGTTGCGCAATAGGGGGAAGTTCGGCATGAAATTGGTCGATAATGGCCCAAACTTCATCGCACAACGGCGGCAATTGAAGGCGAAATGCTAAATATTCCAACGTGTTTTTGCGATGTGGCAATGCGCTCGAATCTTTACGTTCACTGTAGTATATTTCCTCAATACCGCCGGAGGGTAGGCCGAGACTGATTCTTGCGTCGGTAATGTGCATGTCCTCCTGATGAGACCGTTCAAAGTCCCACTGATAAAATTCTCTAACGCACAGGAGAGGTAGGGCTTGCTCGCCAACGGCTGCCGGATAAGCCGTCGCTACCGATGCCAGTACGGCAAGCGTCGCAACGGATGTACTGTTTTTTAAAATTCTATCGAATGCGCCTCGGATATCCTGGTTTTGCTTGGCCTGAGCTAACAACCATGCATCCAAAGATCGCAGCGCGCATTCCAGCACCATTGGGCCTGTTGACAGCCCGCGATAGAGATGGTAGAGCCGCCGACTGCCTATCAGCGGACGCGATCCGTCGGTAGTTGGCAAATGAAGGGTGCCGACTTCATCACTTAGCTGAGAACGTGAATACGAAACAGCCGCGTGGTTCGTTATGCGCACAATAAAATCAATCGCAAGGTCTGTATGTGATCCAAGCAACAATATGAAAGGGCCTTGTAAGCTGCTTTGCGGGAAAAATTCGTGCATTGAACGCACCAATCCAAAGCATGTTTCAATTTCTGTATGAGGCAAGTATCGGCCTTCGCTATCTGGCGGTAGGCACCAAGTTTTTTCGGCAACGTCAATCACCAATTCGGGCAAGTGCTGACAAAGCGAGTGGCATTCAAAGGATTTTGTAACCTGTTCCAGAATGTTGCTGGCATTGTGTTGTGGCAGTTTGCCTGCAAGGGCTGCATGGATGAGTTCTTCAACCTCACGCGGCGCGGCGTGCGGGAATTTGAATAGCAATTTTAAAAAATCTTGTTCCAATAGCAATCTCCAGTATTTCAGGCATAACTGTGCTGCGGCAGCGGCTTCCGGCGGCAGTGGGCCGGAAGCGAAATTCCCTTGTGACCAGTCGTTGAGTAACTCAAGTACGATACCTGCGTCTTGTATGGCGAATGCTTCACTATGCCGATAAGTAAAAAGGATTAATTCACGCCAGCCACTGCCTATCGGTACAACGAATATCGCGCCGAGGGCATCGAGATTGCGATATTGTGCCAGTCCATAAGAATTAAGAAACACATCGTTCGGCCCTTTACAGGCAGTACGAAGCACATGAATCAGTCGTTTATAGATGACTTTTCCATTCTTCAGCAACAAATAGGTAGTTCGTTCGATGAATGCGCCTGCGCTATCCGATTGCAATACGGATACCGCAATTTCATCATGCCATAGCGGCGGCATATCCGTGTGCTGAAACACGGCAACAACAAAATCCATGACGCGCTCCTTGTCGCTGGATGCTAAGGCGTCCGCTAACCAGAGTCGAAAGCCGCGCCGCATTGCCGGTTCGGTACCGACTGCGGCAAACAATTGCAGTGGGTTCCTTTCATCGTCATTGAACGCCTGTGCAATGAAGTGTGCCACCGCCCAGTCCTCAATCACATCATGCGCCGGAGCAAAGCCGCCGGAGGATTTGATCAGAATAGATTCATCGACCAGAGCCTCAAGCGCGGCGGCGTCGCAATTGCTTGGGTTGACAAAAGGACTCATTTTGCGCGCGCTGAACTGAAATAGCAAGCAGGCATTGGCTGCGTTTGGCTGGCATCCCGTTTTGTGCTTCGTGCGCACGCTCAATGTAATCGCGCCAGACGCGTTCCTTGAATTGTTGCTCGTTAATTTCGTTAAGGGAGTGATTGGCGCTGCTTTGGTGAAATGTTTTCCATGCGAGCGAAAGGATCAATGGAAGGCGCAGTAGTTGATGGAGTTTTTGATTGGCAATCAGCGGCGTTAAGTGAGGGGCAAACTCTTTTACTTGGCTCAGTTCTGCATCGCTTAGCGGGGGCATCGCGATTGTCCTTACGTCGTCTGTGCTCCACTGCGCCAGCAAATGTTCTTTGAGCATTTGCGCTGAGGATTCGCGGCAGGTAATAACGATTGTCCACGTCGCATCATTGTTGATTTGCTGCAATAATTGGCAAAATGCATCAAGGGTGCTGAGTTCAAACAAGCGTTCGGCGCTGTCAATAAGCAGGATTTTGCGCGGTAGCAGCGCAAATTCGTTTTGTAGTTGGGCGATGGACAACGCGATGCCAATGCCGGTTAAAAATTGGTGTAAATGGGGATGGTTAAATTCCTGCGCCTTGAACGCGAAGGGGGTAATTTCGGCTGGTAGTGCGTGGCACAGCGCTTTAACCAATGCAGATTTACCGGCACCTGGTGCACCCTGTACGATGACTGTTTTTGATGATTCTATTGCCTCAATTAAGGTGTCCAGCAGCGCCGTGCGCGGTAGATGCAGCCCCGGTGCTATATCTGTTTGAATACCATCCAGTATCAAGTCACTATGTTCTTGTAGCCGGGTAATTGCTTGCCGCTGCGCCGCCGAGCGGCCAGAGTGTACCGCCATTTTTAGCTGATCATCCAGTTGCGCCAACCTGAATGTGCCGCCGTTGTGGTTCCAAGTTTGGCTTTGCGTGATCAATCCATTCCAAATTGCGTCAGCATTTAGCGTGCTGGTGGAATTGCGTGCTAGTTCAATCATGCTCAGGATCGCGGCTTCATCCTTGCTGCCTATTGCATCGAAATCATAGGATAGTAAATGAAAATGCTTTAAAAATTGCCATAGCGTTTCATCAGTTGGAGCAGGGCCGCCGGATTTTTCCAGCACAGTTCTGAAAATTTTCAGATAGCCGCGCTTTTCATTCGAGCTATAGGATCGGGTCGCTACCTTGTCCATAAATTCGGCGCTGGCAACCGAGGTGTGCGCCCAATCGAGTAGCGGGCGCACATGCTGGATTGTTTTTGCCGATTGCGGGCCTGTAACGAGTGCGATTGCATCTTGGCCTAGTGAAAACGCATTGGGGTTATTGAAGTCGCCCCAAGCGCTTGCCAGTGTAGCGGCAAATTCAAGATCGTTTTCTGTGATCGCAGCGTTGTGTTTGATTTGCGCCAGCAGTCGGCATCGCTGGCTTGCTTCCATCTGGATAGTCACAACCGCATCGTCGGTGGCGAAACCTGCTTGCTTGGCTTGTAGCCGAATCGATTCGACTTTGCCAAAAGGCAGGCAGGGGAGGCGGCCACCAATGAGTATGTGGAGCAAAAACGCAGCCTGTACCTTGGCTTCAAAGAAACCGCCAAGGTTTCCGGTAGAACTCGGGTTGCTAAGTTTTGTACTCACTTTTCGCCTTTTTTCAATTGGTTTGCAAGCGTTTATAAAATCGTCTTTACCATTGTAATCCACACGCTTCGTTGTTAGGTAATTCCGACCTGCGCACAGCGGTAGGTGATCCGGCAACTGATCGCGAACCTATCGTCACAGCGCGGAAAGGTTTAAAAATTAAACTTATCGTCTTGCTATTCTATTATGGCGAAGCCAAGATCGCCGCTATTGATTCGGCCCAATCAAGATCAGCCCGGCCAAGTGTGAAAGAACCTTTGATCAAGGTGGCGTTGGAAAAAGCGCCAACAAAATGCACACCAGCGCACTTATCGTTGCACGCGCAGATGCGCTGGCCTAAGGGGGCTTTTATTGCGAGTGCTGATCGCCATAATGGCGTTGGCGTGGCCCAAAGTTTGTGGTGCGGCCCAAGGATCGGGGCATGTTATCGCAGATTTACTGCCCAGTGCTGGAGACCCGTTATGGTGGTGGGGAGGCCAACGGCTGTCGCGTATAAGGCGACGAAAGCGCCGCAGACTGTAACGGGAGCTTGATGTGTTCATAGTGCTGCTTGAGATCGTCGGACAACATAACCGCGATTTTTGACCAACTGCATCCGCTACGGGCCACTCGCGCAAAACCGCCAGCAGCACCCGAATTTTCGCGCATTTTTACGTGGCGAGGTGGCTTGGGTGAGCATGATTAAGCCGGCGCGCGGTGCCCACTTAACGGCCTTGCTGGCGCAAATTGTGTGGCAAACTGATCAAGCCTTACGTTCGATAATCACATAGTGTTTTGCCATCGGCTCCAGCACCTCAAACACGCCCTTGAACCCGGCCGGAATCACCATGGCATCTCCCGGCCCGGCGGAGCTAACCTTGCCAGCTTCATCGATAATACGGCAACGCCCTTGTGTGACGAAGAAAAATTCATCCTCCTGCGCACCAAATTCGATTTTCCAACTCCCCACTTCACAAGCCCATGTGCCAGCGCATACTTCGCCCGATGCGTTGGTGAAATGGTTCCAGGTGGCGCGCTGCGGCTTGCCCTGCAGGCGACGCTCCTCGCGCGGGTAATCAAATTCGGCGGGTGTGGTTTGTTGGGCGAAAGAAATAATGGCAGGCATGATGTGCTCCGGATCAGGTTTGGGGTAAATTAAATCAATCATACAATGAGTAAAAGCGGTACGGTTGCATTATTGTATGAGATAAATTGATCAGATAGATTGATCCATCTCTGTTTTCCTGCTGCCACAACCCCCGCAACCTGGAGATACTGGTTGACTTCTGCATCCGGTGTAGTAACATATCTACAAAATCAAGGAGGTCACCATGAACACCATCATGTTATCGAGCAGGGAGTTTAACCAGGATACCGGGCGCGCAAAAAAAGCCGCCAACAATGGCCCGGTGTATATTACGGATCGAGGTCGTCCGACCCATGTTTTATTGACGATTGAAAAATTTGAGCAATTGAGTGGGCAAAAGCGCAATATTGTAGACATCTTAGCCATGCCCTGCACCACAGATATGGAAGCGGAACTTGAATTTGAACCTCATCGGCTTGAGCACCTGATCAAACCAGTGGAATTTGACTGATGTACTTACTCGACACCAATGTCATCTCGGAATTGCGCAAGGCCAGCACAGGCAAGGCTGATCCGGCGGTCGTTGCCTGGGCTGGCGCGCAATCGAGTCAACAATTATTCTTATCCGTCATCAGCATCATGGAGCTGGAAATCGGCATTCTCAAAGTTCAGCGCCGTGATGCCAGACAAGGCTTGTTGTTGCGCACTTGGTTAAACAGCCAGGTCTTACCCGAATTCCGCGAGCGCACCTTACCCATTGATTGCGAAGTGGCCTTAATTTGCGCAAAGCTACATGTGCCGGACCCGCGTTCTGAGCGCGATGCACTCATTGCTGCGACAGCCCTGGTTCACCGCTTAACCGTCGTCACCCGCAATGTCGCCGATTTTGCTGCGACTGGCGTCTCAACCATCAACCCTTGGGTTACGTAAACAAACCATAACCATTACTGCAATTTATATGAATACCAATCAACCAAATCAAGCGATTGCGCCCAACCCCTTACGCCGCCTCACGCTCCTGCTATCAGGTGGCACACTGTTCGCGCCCATCCTGCTGCACGCCAGCACGCCCGAGGCACCCGCCCTGCCGCTAGCGCAAAACTACCGCGACCAATTCGACCCCAGCCAGTATCTGGTAAGTGAAAAACTCGATGGCGTGCGCGCCGTTTGGGACGGCAAAGTGTTGCGCTTTCGCAGCGGCAAGCCCATTCACGCACCCGCCTGGTTTATCGCCGCCTTGCGCAGACATGCGCCGCATGGCGAGTTATGGCTGGGGCGGCAAAGTTTTGAGCGGCTTTCCGCCGCCGTGCGCAGACAGCAGGCACTGGATGAAGAATGGAAAAACATCAGCTATCAACTCTACGAACTACCCAACGGCGCAGGCAGTTTTGCCGAGCGCGTGGCGGCACTGCAAGCCTTTGTGGCGCAAGCGGCCAAACCATGGTTGCAAGTGGTGGCACAAGAGCGGGTAGCCAACCCGGCAGCGCTGAAACAAAAGCTGGCCCAGGTGCTGCAAAACGGCGGTGAAGGTTTGATGTTGCATCGGCTCGATGCACCCTGGCAAACTGGCCGCTCCGAGCTATTACTCAAACTCAAACCGCAGCACGACGCCGAAGCGCGAGTGCTGGCGCACGAACCAGGCAAGGGGAAATATCAGGGTATGCTGGGGGCTTTACTGGTAGAAACGGCCAGCGGCCAGCGCTTTCGGCTGGGTACGGGTTTTTCTGACGAACAACGCAAAAACCCGCCGCCAGTCGGTAGCATAATCACTTATCGCTATCGTGATTTAACCTCCACTGGCTTACCCAAGTTTGCCAGCTTCCTGCGCCCTTGGCAGAGCGAGTGAAGCCATCAAGTCAACGCCGCCAATGCCCCGGCCCGGCTATGCGCGGCCCCGGCCCTGAGTGGTACCAGCCCGGAGAATAACGATAGCCCCATGGGCGATAGTAGCCGCCATGGCCATAGTAGCCATGATGATAATTCGCCCACAACAAGCCACCTACCACCAGCGGTACAACTGGCCAATATGGGTCGTAGCGGTTCACCACCACGGTGCGTTGCACTTCGGTGACGGGGTAATAGGGCTGGGTATAAGTAGTGGTGGTAGTGGTCGTGCCTGGGTAACTGCTGGACTCGGTTTCCCAGGTTCCGGATGGGCGGTTCGATACCACGGTGGTGGTTTCGCGATTGACTTCTGCGCGCCGGATCGGCTCATTGCTCACGGCGCTCACCACAAAATTGCGCCGGTCCGAGGTGCTGGCTTGACCGTCCAAGGCCCAGTCATCAAATTCATCCCGATTGATGCTGGCAATATTGTTGCCCTGGCCACGCAGGGAAAATTGCGTGCCGGCCTGCAATTCATACGGCGCGGCACCATTGGCGCTAAAGCGCGCGTTGCCCGAAAACAAACGTAGTGCAATGGCGTCAGGCTGGGTCACCGCATCCATACGCAATTGCGCACCTTCTTGCACACTCACCCGCCCTTGCGCGCTACGCAATTCGAGTGCAGAACTGGCCGATTGCACAAAAACACTGCCGTAATGCAAATTGAGAATGATTTGTTTGGCGTCCAACTGGCTGATTTCCAATTCGGATTCGGCATCCAGCCGCACCAGCGTGTTGCCGATGTAAAACTCGCTACGCGCCCTGGCATTGGTGTTGATGATATTGCGCGCCGCCAATAAGGCATTATTTTGCGCAGGTTTGGCGGCGGCACGGCTATTGCTGCGCAAATCGACCGTGCCAGTTAAAACGGCCAGCCGCGCCGTCGTGGTGTCAGCCTGTGCGGCCATGGCACAGGGCGACAAGGCCGCCAGCGTAAATATGACAGGGTGGATTTTCATGATAGACCTCAAGGTAAAACGATCAGACGAACTCTTTAATTAGAGGTAAAATTGCGGTAAAGTTCAACCCGACTTACAAATACTTGCAATTGCCGGGAGAAGATTTACCTGGCGCAGCAGCAAATCCGGCATCGACCAAGGAATATTAGGCCCCGCAATCATTGCTTGCGCGGACAAAATCGGCGCTACGGCTTTTTGTCCCCAGCCCGCGCTCGTTCGCGCTCTCGTTGGCGCAATACGTCAATCATCACATTAAAGGTGCGCGCCAGGCGGCCAATTTCGTCATGGCTATCGACCTTGAGATTGGCTTTCTCATAGTCGCCTTCAGTCAAGGCATGGGCAGCTTCGGTCAGGCGCAGGATAGGGCGCACAATGCTGCGCGCAAACAATAACGCCAGCAACAAAAACAGCAGTCCCACCAGCACCACACTGTACAACACGTTATTAAACAAGCGCGTCAAAGGCGCTTCAAACTGGCTGCGTGGCTCGCTGATGCCCACCACCCAATCATGCCCGGCCACGGGCGCATATCCTGCATGCTCGGCATGCTCGATGCTGCCGGAAATGCGCGATGGATAGCTGATATTGCCATGGGTTTTGGCCGCGACCATGGCGCGCGCCAGCTCGGGCATATTCAAACTGGTAACCTGCGCTGTGCCAAAACGCCGATCCGCCCTGATTTGCCCTTGTTTGGCTGGCGATAACGCCGCCAGGCTGTGGTATAACTGGCGCGCATCGGGATGTTGAATCAGCACGCCATCGCCATCAATCACAAAGGGCACCCGTCCGGTTCCATTGGTGCTTTCGTCTAATATATTCCCAACCGTACCGCCCTTGATGCGCAACACTACCACGCCCACCACTTGGCGGTTTTTGTCAAATACCGGGTTGGAATAATGGATGCCAGGCGCGGCATCGATATGGCTAACCAGCATGCCTGTGGTGAAGGACTTGCCCGCCATGGCTTGTTTAAAATAGTCACGAAATTGGCTATTGCTGCCTATTGCCGCAGGGTCATTCGACACCAGCGCGATGCCATGTCGATCCAATAACATCCCCCGATGCACATCCGGATTGGTCGCCAGCAAATCGGTGATTTTGGTTTGCAGCTCGGCCAAGGTGGCCGGGTTGGGTGCGCGCAGGTAAGCGATAAAATCTGCGTCGCGCCCCAAATAGCTGGCCAGATGACGGCTGTCATTCAATAACTGGGCAAGTCGGCCCGCCACACTTTGCGCCAGCCGTTCCAGGTTACGCAATTCACTACTTGAAACGCTTTCGATGCTGCCATTCAAATTATACCAGGCGGTCATGGTCATGGGCATCAGTGCCGCCAATACGAAAGCCAAACTCAGCTTCCAGCTCAGCGGCCAGGAGCCGGGGTGCGCCGCACGGCGCAGCCAACCCAGGCGCAAGCGCTGTTTCACCGCCTCGCCCAGGCGCAGGCGCAAGGCCTCTTGCAAACCCAGGCTGGCGCTGTGGTTGGCATACAAACGCTGGCAAAACTCCGCTACGCTTTGCGGGCGCGCATGTGGGTCCAGGGATAAGGCCGCATCAATGGCCTGCAAAAACGCGACGCTGTAACGCCCCTGCGCCAGTTCCTGCGCACCGGGCATGGGGCTTTGGCCGTGCTGCTGCGCCATGGCCCGCAGCGGTGCCGCTTGCGGCTTTTCGCCGGTCACCATCCAATACAAGGTCGCGCCCATGGCATAGATATCAGTCCACGGCCCTTGCTGCTGGCTCTGGTATTGCTCGGGCGGCGCATAGCCGGGTGTCACTATTGGCACATTCGGGGTCAAGTCTTGCAAGCCTGCGCTGTTTTGGCGGGCGGCACCAAAATCGAGTAACACCAGGCTACCATTGAGATCGCGCACCATGACGTTGTCGGGCTTGATGTCGCGATGCAGATAGCCGCTGGCATGCACCTGGGCCAAGCCGTCCAGCAAGGGTTGCAGCAGGCTCAGCAATTCAGATTCTGGCAGATTAGATTGGTGCTTTGAATCGCTACGCAAATCGCTACGCAAGTCGCTACGCCACCAGGCGCGCAGCGATTGGCCCTGTTCATATTCTTGCACGATATAGGCGGTGCGATACGCTTCAAAAAAGCGCGCCACCCGCACAATATGAGGGTGGCGAAAACTGGCCAGGGTGCGCGCTTCATATAAAAAATTCTCCAACCCGGTTTGATAAGTTTGGCTGTCTTCCGGGTAACGCGGCACCACGGAAAAATCGCTGGCACGGCAAGAAAATTCGACAGGCAGATATTCTTTAATCGCAAAGCGGGTATTCAAGTTGATGTCGGTGGCCAAATAGGTAATGCCAAAGCCACCTTGGCCCAACACCTGGTCGATGCGGTATTCCAACAGCCGAAAGCCCGGCGGCAAGGCCAGCGCCGCCATGTTGGCCGCCGCCTGCATTTGATCGGCCATGCGCGTCTGATGATGGGCCGGGGCGATACGGGTGGAATCGGGGTCGAGTGTGACGGTTGGCGGCGCACCCGCGCTGGCGTGGCTGACATGTTGCGCCAGACGTTGGCGCAACGCATTGGCGGTTTGCTCTTTGCTGCGCCGCAGTTTGCGCTCCAGCGCCAGCACGTGCTCCAGCGCGCGCACCCGTTGCGACAAATCCGGCGATTCAGGTGGAACTTGATCCATGCGTCACTCCTACATTTTTCCCGGCAAATACGTGGCAATGGCGGGAAAAAACCATAGCAACAATACCATGCCGCACATCAAGAAGAAAAACGGCAACGCAACCCGGGCAATATAAGTCATTTGCAACTGGGTCATGCCTTGCAAGACAAACAAATTAAAGCCAACGGGCGGCGTAATTTGCGCCATCTCCACCACAATCACCACAAAAATCCCAAACCAAATCAAATCGATATGGGCCGCCTGCACCGTCGGCAACACCACGCCCATGGTGAGCACCACCATCGAAATCCCATCCAGAAAACAACCCAGCACGATATAAAACAGCGCCAGCACCACAATCAGGAAGAAGGGGCTCAAGCCCAGCGTCCTGACATATTCTGCCAGATGGCGCGGCAAACCAACCAAACCCATGGCGAGTGTCAGCGCCGCCGCACCGGCCAGGATTAGCGCAATCATGCAATACAGGCGCGTGGCCCCCATCAAGGCTTGCATAAAGGTGGCGCGGTTTAAGCTGCCTTGCAAGGCCGAAAGCCCGAAAGAGCCCACCACGCCCACGGCAGCGGCTTCGGTGGCGGTGGCAATGCCAGCATAAATACTGCCCAATACCGCGCTGATCAAACCGACCACGGGGATTAAATGGCGTGATTCATACAGCCGCTGACGTAGCGTGTATTGCTCGGTCGAGAGGGGGATTTTATCGGGATTGAGCAATGACCAAACGATGATGTAGCCGCTAAACAAGCCCGCCAGCAATAAACCCGGCACCACGCCTGCCACAAACAGGCGTGGAATCGATACGTCAGCACTGACGCCGTAGACGATCATGATGATCGAAGGCGGTATCAGCAAGCCCAGCGTACCCGCGCCCGCCAGCGAGCCGATAATTTGGTCACGCGGGTAGCCGCGCCGGGTCAGTTCGGGCAGGGTCATTTTGCCGATGGTGGCGCAGGTGGCAGCACTGGAGCCGGATACCGCCGCAAAAATAGTGCAACCGATGACATTGGTATGCAATAAACGCCCCGGCAACCAATTCACCCACGGGGCCAGGCCCTTGAACATGCTCTCGGAGAGTTTGGTGCGAAATAAAATCTCACCCATCCAGATAAACAGTGGTAAGGCGGTTAAGGTCCAACTGGCAGCGCTGCCCCAAATGGTATGCGCCATGCTGGCCCCGGCGGGTAACGTGGACAAGGACAGTATCGCCACCCAGGCCACCCCGGTTAAGGCCAATCCAATCCAGACCCCGCTGCCCAGGATCAGCACCAGCGCGAGAATTAACAGCGCGGCAATCAATAAATCATTCATGGTGGAGCGCCTCAACATGATCGGCATGATCGGCACCATCGGCACCATCAGAACCATCAGAACCATCAGAACCATCAGAACCATCAGCACCATTGGCCCCGTGGCGGCTGTCGGTTAATTCGAGCAGCAATTCATCCAGCACGGCAATCAAAAACACCACGCTGCCCAGCGCCATGCCTAATTGCGGTATCCACAGCGGGGTGGCGTCGGTGCCAGTTGAAATATCGTGCAACGCCCATGATTGCCAGGTGTGGAATACACTGAAATAACAGAACAAGCCTGCCAACAGGGTGCCCAACAGAAGGCTAAAGCGCTCCAAATACGCTTGATGCGGCGGGCGCAAAGCGTTTAAAAGCAGGGTAACGCGGATATGTTCACCCTTTTTTAAGGTATGCGCCAAGGCTAAAAAGCCGGATGCCGCCATGCAGTAGCCAGCATACGCATCGCTGCCATAAAAGTGCCACGGCAGGTAGCGCTGCGCCATGCCAGCCAACACCATCAAAAGCGTCATCACCAACATCAACGCAGCCAGCGCGGCGCTGGCGTCATACAAAAAGTTGAGCGCGCGGCGCAAGCGGCCAGCCTTGGGCGCAGGCGGCGTGGGTGCGATGGGCAGGGCCTTCATGGTGTGGGCTTATTTCTTACGATAAGCGGTCAATAACTCTTGCCCGGCGCTACCGGCTTTTTTCTCCCAGTCGGCCAGCATGGTGGCACCCACCTGTTTCAGGTCGGCTGCCAATTTGGGGTTGGGGCGCACGATATTCATACCCTTGGCGCTCAATTCCTTTTTATACCATTCATTTTTTTCAGCGCTCAATTTCCAGCCGCGCAATTGGGCTTCGTGCGCCGCCTTGGTTAGCGCCTGTTGCGCCGCCGGGTCGAGTGCATTAAAGGCTTTTAGATTGACGATGACCGCATTTTTAGGTAGCCAGGCCTGGGTGTCATACCAGTATTTCACCGATTCATAAATTTTGCTGTCGTAACCGGTCGCGCCGGAACTCATCATCGCTTCCACCACGCCGGTGGCAAAGGCCTGGCTCACTTCTGCCGCCTGAATGGTCACCGGTTGTGCGCCAATCAATTCGGCCATTTTGGCAGTGGCCGAATTGATTGGCGCACAACCGGTGA
>JBKJLF010000178.1:0-18872 GCA_046597185.1 Burkholderiaceae bacterium
GTTTGGTAAGCCAAGCTGGCGTAAAATGGGTATTTTCAAACATATTGGAAAAAACACAGTTAAATCGAATGCCTTTGACCTGCGCAATTAAATGCGTTATGCTTTGCACTGCGTTGATTTAGGCAAGCTATTGATGCAATAGTGTGATGGCTCGAAAGTGTCGTATTGCGGTATGAATTTATTCGTCAAGGCTGTGAAATATGAAACCGCCCCCGTAGGAAGCGGTATAGTATGTGTGGGTATTGCACCAGGTGATCATGTAACGATAATTGGTTCGGAGTAAGTAATGGCGGTTTTGAAAGAAGAGAATACCCAAAAAAAGTTATTTCTTCGCGGCTTGCATATGTTTGGTCGTAATCCATCGCGCGCCGATACGGTGCTGGGCAATAGCGATGTATCGCAAATTCATGCATCGATACGGTGGAATGGTAAAACCTGGGAAATAACAGATCACAGCCGTAACGGGACATTGCTGGATGGCCGTCGGCTGGTTGCCAATGAAAAGACGGCGCTCGCCGCAGGACAAACGATTCGCTTTTCCCTCGCTTCCGAATCCGGCTGGGTGGTAGAAAACCTCGACCCGCCATGCCCGATGTTGTTGCCAGCTAACGAGGACGAGCCTGTCATACTGTTGCAAGGCTTTCACTTCTTGCCCGATGAAGACACGGCGCAAGCATCGGTGTATTTGTCGGCAGGCAGTCAATGGATGTGGGAAGATGAAGAAGGCCACCGGGTATTGCATGATGGCGATATGGTGATGGTGGGTGACCAAACCTGGAAATTTAATGCCAGAAACGAAATTGAAGTGACTTCCGATCTGCGTCTGCAAGCCGCGCCTGCCTTGCGAACCGTTCTATTTGATTTTGTCGTCAGTCAAAACGAAGAACATATTTATTTATCGATTGCTATTGATGGTAACGTCATTAATCTTGGTGAACGCACTCACCATTACAGTCTGTTAATTTTGGCGAGAAAACGTTTTGAAGATGCTGAGCGTGGAATTGATGTCGCCAGCCAGGGCTGGATTAGTGTGGATGATTTATCTCGCATGCTTGGCCTTGATGCACCTCATGTCAATACGCTGCTGTTTCGTGGACGAAACCAAATCGCGCGGGAATGCCCGGATGAGAGCAGTTTGTCGAATGTGATTGAACGGCGGCGTGGTGAAGTGCGTTTCGGGGCGTTTCGTTTTCAAATTGTACGCGGGGTGCAAGTGGAGGCTGTGTTTGAGCCACCAGTGAGCCTGACCTTGCTTGGGCGTTGATGCACCAGGTTTGCTGCCGCGATATCCTGCATCCATTCTTCCCTTCTTCCCTTCTTCCCTTCTTCCTCGTCATCACTTTTTCCATTTCATTTGGCAGCGATTGCCTGTGTTTGAACGCATCGACTAGCCATCTTCTGGCTTCCCATGCACGTGTTATCAAGTGTTATGGCGTGTTATTGGCTGTGTTCGATTTTTCTGTTGAAACGCTTTATTCTGGATGCATGGCAGTGTAATCGATAGCGCGATGATGGTTTTGCCCGGTCGAAGGCCTTCTGCTCCAGGTGGAGAAACGGAATGAGGGGAATATCATGTCAAACAATTATAAAAGAATCATTCAACTATGTTTTGGCGCAAGCTTACTATTGGCGGTCATGGCACCCCAGGCGATTCAGACAAAAAACGAAAAACAGGCAAACCCCGCCGCCAGTTGGAGCCAATCACAAATCGAATCACGTATAGAGGAGCTGGAAGCTGAGCACGCGCAGCGTTTAGCATTGTTGCAAGCGAGTAATCCCGAGGCGAAGCAGGAAGCGGTGTCAAATTCATCCAATACTCTCTCCCAGGTGTTGCCCAATATGTTGGTTTTGCTGGGTATTGCGACAGTGCCAGCTTTATTGCTGTTGCTTTGGCGTATGAAAAAAGAACAGCCAGTCGTGGTTTTTGATTGGGAGCGCACGGTTACCCTGCAACCAATGCCGGAGTTTGAATCAAGTATTATCAAAATAGCAAATCATGCAGCCATAAATCGCACCACAAATCAGACTACCAATTCTGCCTCGGGCAGCAGAACAGCTTCGGCACACAAGGTGGGCGCGTTTCCTGATTCCTTTGATTCTATTGAATATGAAGTTGTACGGGTGAGTTCCGTGGTAGAGCATAACGATGGCCCGGAATCCGAATCAGTGAGTCTGGAGGGAAATGACTTGATCGAACAAACTGCGCCGCTGGCACAAGCCAAATTTTGGAATGCGCTTGATAAATCGGATGTGGCAATCAGTATTTTGGAAGGCGTGGTGGAGCAGGAGCGCACCCCCCAAAGTTGGCTATTTTTATTGGATTTGTACGCCAAAACGAATCAGGCTTCCAGCTATGAAGCGATGCGTTTGCGCTTCAAAAACTTTTTTAATGGCAAAGTCCCACCTCTCGAATAGCGCGCTCAAGGGCAGCAATCATTGCGCTTAAAAGATATGCCTGATTTGGCGCAGCGAATTAATCAGCAATTGCCCGGCAACGGTATTTATGCTTTTTTGCGTGGCTTATTGATGGATGATCGTCAAGGTAGCCGTCAAGGTTTTGAGTACAGCGTGTATTGTGATTTGGTGCATTTGTATGAAGCGGTGTGTGAGGGTAAGAGAATTGAAAACTGCGAAGCAATTTGTGCCTGAAGACAGTCTTGATTTTTATCGATTCACACCAATATAGGGCGAACTATCTCACTTGGAGTTCCCCCATGAAACTGTGCAACATTCAACATCTTGCCATCGCCGCCAGCCTGCTTATCGTTTCCGCTTTCGCCTCAGCCGAAAAAATCGGTGATGTCACCACGGCATTTAAATTGATTGGCCCCAGCCATAAGGTGGTGGTGGATGTGTTTGATGACCCAAAAGTAGGGGGCGTCAGTTGTTATTTGTCCCGTGCCAAAACGGGGGGCGTGAGCGGCGCTTTGGGTTTGGCTGAAGATAAGGCTGAAGCATCGGTGGCTTGTCGTCAAGTTGGCAATATCAGCTTTAATGGCAAACTGGCGCAGCAAGAAGAAGTTTTTTCTGAACGTGCTTCCTTGATTTTCAAACATGTGCGGGTGGTGCGTATGGTTGATGCGAAACGAAATGCCCTGGTTTATCTGGTGTATTCGGATCGCTTAATTGATGGTAGCCCGAAAAATAGTGTGACGGCCGTGCCTGTGCCGCAATCGCAACCGATTCCAATGTGAGCTTGAGCTGACGGGCGTGGTTTTTTTGTTGCGTGCATTGAAAATTTACATTTTGTGTTCGTTTGCATCCATGGTTCTGGTAAGGTTTGGGTTGAAGTGATCTTTTTACACCTGTTTTTAACCTTGGATAATATGGAGTCTGCAAATGATTGGATATGTCACTTTAGGAACCAATGATTTACCTCGTGCTGCCGCATTTTATGATGGCTTGTTGAGCTTGCTGGGTGCCAAGCGGGCCTTTGAAATGGATAGACTGATTGGTTGGAGTACTGGCCCAGGCGCGCCTATGTTGGCTGTGGCCAAGCCATTTGACGAATCGCCCGCCACAGCTGGTAATGGCACCATGGTGGCACTGGCGGTTAATAGCCCGGAACAAGTTGACGCCATTTACAAAAAAGCACTGGAATTAGGTGCCACTTCCGAAGGTGAGCCAGGCCCACGTGCTGGTGGTGTATTTTATATTGGCTATTTCCGCGATTTGGATGGTAATAAGCTGGATGCATTTTGCATGATGCCCAAATAATCGCCCAGGATTTATTTATTCGGATGGCTGGCCGGATGTTGCTTGGCAAGTTCGGCCAGTATTGCTGCCATTTTGCGGCCGATAAAAATTTGTGGTTTCGAGTCTTCAAAGCCATTTTGCTTTTCCCGTGCGCGAATGGCGATTTTGGCTTGTTCAAAAGCAGCACTAAAGCTATCGTTTCGGGCTAATCCATCTTTGAAAAAAGCGTGGCCGAAATACGTGAAATCGGCTTCGTTGTCACAGCCAAACGAGGTTTTATCGGCGGCTGCTGCACTGATGATGAGGCTGTTATCATTTTTTAAGGGATTGATAAAGCCCCCCGAATAACAGGCAGAAATAATAATGATGCGCCGCTCAATTCCCGATTCTTCCAAAATCTGGCGTAAAGCTTCGGGGTCCAGATCATTAAAACGCATGGATCCAAAACTTAAAGAAAATTTGAAATCGGCGCTGCCATGTGAACTGAGGTAAAGCATCAAGACATCGCGCTCGTGATCCATTACCTGGCTGATACGTTGTAGGGCGGCACGTAAGCTGGTGCTACTGGCGATGGGCGTGGTGCCAGCGCTTTTGCTATGGTTGATCAGAATAATGCTGCGCTCTTCGGTATGAAAGCGTTGGCGCATAAATTGATCGACAAAATGAACTTCCTTCATAAATACTTCTTGCTCGGCGGCACCTGCCGCGCCCACAAAATACACATTCATTTTGTTGCGTGGGCCGGGTTTGATGGCACTTAAGGCTTGTTCCAGCAATTGCGGTTGCAGATAAAAAATATCTTCATCAACCGGGCCGGGTGCCGTGCCAGTGACGTTGTTGCTTTCTTCGAGCGGGCGTATCCATAGCGAGCGTTCAACATACACCTGGGACAGTGGGCCAGCAATACAAAGCATGGCAATCGGCAGGCATAGCCAGCGCCGGGTTGGTAATTCGAACCAGCGTATGCAGGCAAGAGCCGATGCCAGTGTTAGCCAGGCAATCACAAAATAAGACAGTAGCGCCAGCCAATTGGGCACGCTTTGGTTAATCCATGGCCGATCAAGCTGGCGGGAGAGTAAGTTAAAACAAAACTCGATCGGTAAGTTGGTGGCAAATAATATCACCGCCAATTGCAAGGTTTGTTCACTCTTTCCAACCACGCTGGCCAAAGCCCAACTCGCGATTAGTAGCACCGATACGATAAACAGGGCACCCGGTGCGGCAATCAAGGCAAATTCACCTGATCGACCAATATGCGCAAAATCCCAGACCAATTGGTGCAATACCCCCAGTCCAATCAAGGCAATCAGTTGTCCCCAAGTGGCAGTCAGCCTTGGTTTGGGTAGGCTCATTAGCAACGCAGCACGCAATCCCATTAACACATTGCCAAATAAGCCCGGGCGGGTAGCGCTCAGTTCCATGGTTGTTGCTGCCAAGGGGTTGGTTGGACTGGTTTCAGAAGAGTGCATGGTGATGGCGGCTGTAATAGGTGCGATAGGTGCGATAGGTGCAGTGTTCTGCACAGCTTAGGGCAATAATTCGCGTGCCAAGTCGAATTCGTATTGGCTGATGTGGTTGGCCAATCGTTTGATGGTATTTTCCGGCAAAATAAAAGACAGACTACCTTTGATTTGCAGCAGGTAGTCTTCGGCATCAATGTTGTTGTCTTCAAGCAAGGCGCACAGGTGACGCATTTTTTCTGGCGCGTCCGGGTCGGGTAGGCTGGCAACGGCTAGCGCCCCTGACCCTGCTCCGCCTGAAAAATAGTTATCCAGGCTATTGATAACGGTGTGCAATTCGTTTGCCAACTGTTCCAATTGCGAGTTCAGTTGCGATCCGGCGTGTTCATTTTGGCAATTCAGTTCCACCTCCTGCGCGACCAAGGCCAGTTTTTGTGCGCCGATATTGCTGGCCAGACCGCGTAAGGTATGCGCTCCACGGCTGGCATCCTGCCATTGCTGTTGCTCAATTTGCTGATGTAATTGCTGTACGGCATTGCGTTGCGATTGGCAAAACCGCTCCAATAACTGGATGTAGAGGCGCAAATTTCCCGCCATATGGCTTAAGCCAACATTGCTGTCTATCCCGATCAAGGGTAAGGGCTTATTGCTTGCTGCTGCTTTGGGTGTTGGCTGCGTGCTTAATTTTGTACCTGCGTGCTCATGTTCTTTGGGGACCCAATTCATCAGGGTTTGGAACAAGGTTTCCGGATTGATCGGCTTGGTTAAATAGTCTTGCATGCCTTCGGCTAAGCAACGATCACGAATTTCAGTCAAAGCATGGGCCGTCATCGCAATGATAGGGATGTGATTAAATTGCGGATATTGGCGAATCGCAATCGTCGCCTCATGCCCATCCATATCTGGCATTTCTAAATCCATCAAAATCAAATCGTAATAGTCGGCTTCGGCCGCCTTCAGCTTGTCGATGGTTTCGCGCCCGGTGACGGCAATTTCGGTTTCTACGCCAATCAAGCCTAATAATTCAATCGCGATTTGTTGGTTGATGTCATTGTCTTCAGCCAGCAAGGCACGCACATTTTTAAACTGGAATTGCGGTGCATGGCGTGCCGCAACCACATTCACTTGTGGTGCGAACAGCGAAGCCAGGGTGTCAAATAAGGTCGATTGGCTAATAGGTTTAAACAAGAAGCCGGAAACCCCGGCGCTTTCTGCTTCCTCTTGCACTTCTTCACGCCCAAATGCGGTCATGAGGACAATATCCGGCTGGGCTTTCAAGTGTGCGTTGGCGCGGATACGTCGGATAAAGCTGATCCCGTCACCTTGTGGCATCAGCCAATCGGTCAGCACCAGTTTATAAGGGTCGCCCGACTGATCTGCCGATTGGATCGCGCCGAACGCTTGATGCGCATCACTTGCCAAATCCACGCGTAACCCCAGAGCTTGCAAAGCATGGCCTAAAATTTCCCGTGCCGACTGGTTGTCATCGAGCACCATAATGCGTGCGGCGTTCAGAGCTGCAGGCAAAACATGGGCCATGCGACTTTCGCCCGCCGACAGGTCGAGTTTAATACGCAGGTCAAAATGAAAACACGACCCTTTATTGATTTCGGTATCGACCTTGATGCGACCACCCATCAATTCCACCAATCGTTGGGAAATCGATAGGCCCAGGCCCGTGCCACCGTATTTGCGCGTGGTCGAGCCATCGGCCTGGCTAAAGGCGCGAAAGAGTTTGGCGCTTTGTTCCGGCGTCATGCCGATTCCGGTATCGCGCACCGTGAAGCGCAGGGTAACCTGGTCGTCCTGAACCGGAACCAGAACGGTACAAGCGAGTTCAATTTCACCATTGGGCGTAAATTTAATCGCATTGTTAATTAAATTGGTGAGTACCTGGCCCAGGCGTAATGGGTCACCTTGCAATTTGCGCGGTACGTCGTGCGGAACCCGGAACAGGTATTCCAGATTTTTGTCGTTGGCTTTTTGGCTGGTGATATTGGCAACATTGAGTAGCACTTCATCCAGTGTAAAGGGAACATCTTCCACATCCAGTTTGCCCGCCTCGATTTTTGAAAAATCGAGAATATCGTTCAAAATGCCCAGTAGCGACAAGCCTGCCCGGTGGATTTTATTGACGTAATCGAGTTGCTTGGGGTTGAGTTCGGTGCGTAGTGCCAAGTGCGCCATACCAATGATGGCATTCATCGGGGTGCGAATTTCGTGGCTCATATTGGCCAGGAATTCGGATTTAAGCTGGGTTGCTTCTTCCGCTTTTTGTTTGGAAATAGCCAATTCTTCAGCGTGTAAGCGCACTTGTTTGTCTTGTTGCAATAAACGGATTTCCGTTGCGCGCAAGGTGGCCAGGGTTGCTTCCAGTTGTGAATAGGCATCTGCATTATCCAAGGCAACGGCAGCGTAGCCGGCCAGTGTGCGCAGCATATTTAAATGAACTGGCTGGTAGGAATACTTTTGAAAACTTTGTACACCTAATACACCCAGCACTTTGTCTTTGATTAACATCGGGACAAACAGGCCCGATTGGGGCACGGTGTTTTCATTGGTGCCAATTAATTGGGTTTCCCGGCTCCAATTAAAGTCGCGCAAATCGGGTTGGTAGTGTTGTAAATCAACATCGACATCGTTGATATAAATTTCGCGCCGATGTTTAATACACCATGCGGCCAATTGGCTTGGGTCTTCCATCGTGCGTTGGTAGGGCTGCATGAGTTGATCCCAGCACATGGTGAAGGGAAATTCAATCACGTTTTGCTCGGCCCGATAAAAACCGACACCAAAGAATTCGGCGATCATTAATTCATGCACGTAGCGGTACAGCGTTTGCATGATGTTGTCGCGATTTAAACTGGCGGTGATTTCGCGCCCAATTTCACTCAAAACAGAAATGTTTCGATGAGCCAGTTCAACGCTTTCTTTTTGCTTTTCGACTTGCTCTTTTTGACTCATCAACTCGGCGGTGCGCAAAACAATGGTTGCTTCCAGATTGCTATGGTAGGCATCGAGCTTTTGGCGCAAATCGAATGTTTCAACCGCACGCTTGACAGTGAGGATAAAATCTTGTGCATCAAACGGTTTGATGATGAATTTATAGATTTCAGCCCGATTAATTGAGTTAACAATCGCATCGATATCAATGAAGCCAGTAACAATGATACGTATCGCCTGGGGTAGTGTCAGGCGCAGTTTTTCAAATAATTGGATACCGGTTAAACGCGGCATGCGTTGATCGCTGATAATGCAGGCGAGTGTGCTTTTGTCTTCCAATTGCTCAATGATATCGAGTGCATCTTGTCCATCGACCGCGACCAGTAAGCGGTAATTGGGGCTAAGCAGGGCGGTCATGACTTGGCGGTTGGCGGCCTCATCATCGACAATCAAAATGGTTGGGCGAACGTCAGGGCGACTTGGGGTGTTTTCCAAGGTGTCGAGTCGCTTCATGTTGAATAATGCCATTGCTTTCCTTTATCGCACAAAGATACCGATTTGTTTGCCGGGTTTGTCCTATCGGTTCGGTACAGCCAATCTTAGCCTAAAAATGGGTCGATTTGGAGTTTTCTCAGGTTTATATGAATCCTAACATGAGGGGCAGGGATAAAGTAGCGTGTTGTTGCTCAGGTAATGCAGAACGCGATCTAGAAATAGAAAAAAACTGAAAAAACGGAGATCTGCAGGCCTCCGTTCGATCAAATTTGTATAGTCTTGTTAGTCTGTTAAGCTATTAGCGTGCATCAATACGACGGAATGCGCGGCGATAGATGTAATCGGCTAATTGACGGCCCATGGCGGCTCCCCCCGTTTTATCATAGGACCAGTGTACGCCGAGGTAGATCCGGCTTTGGCCGTTTTCTTCTTCCGCTTCCGAGAACGAGCTATAGTTGCGTACCACGGCTGGACGCACATTGCCCTGGTTGTCTTTGTTGACGCCATTGTATTCATCCGAAACCAAGCTAAATTCAACATCGTCGCTGCCATACACATTGCGCAAGGTTTGGAACAGGGCGGAACCAAAGGTCGAATGGCCGGAAGGGTAGGCCGGGAATGGCGGTGTGAAGTTAGGGCCAGTCAAATTGGTTGCTGGCGCGCCCAGTGGCTCCCATGTGGCTTGGGTGGTGGTCGCGGCATTACCATCGGTCTCGCCAGCACGAATGCCGTGAATCGGACGCCAGTGCTTGTAAGCGTATTTGGTTTCCCAGGCAGAAATGGCGGCATCAGCCATCGCGGTATTGGCCAGTGCAAACAGGCGGGCCAAATCATTGACATGGTAAGTGCCCATTTGTTCTGCAATCTGGATGAGGAATTGATTAAACATGCGTGGTGGCGTACCCAGTTTGGCTGAGCCGTCATAGCCCCAGAAAATGGCAGAAGTGGTTTGATCAGTGGTGCGGGTGGTGGGTGAGGTGGCGTCACCCTTGGCACCCTTGTCCTTGACTTCGTTATAGGCCCTTGCATAGGCGGTACTGCTTAGTGCGGGTGGTGCAGGCAAGCGAAATTGTGAGCCGGAACGCAATATGAAGGGTTTGACACTGCCCCATAAGGCCCCCACGGCAGCCGGTTGTTGGGCAATCGGGTCTTTAGTCCAGTCGCCAGGATTGGTGCCGGGAATGTAATCGACGCCCACGATTTGTTCGCTGGCGGGCACATTATCATTGGCACGCAGCGCCAAAATGGCGGCGGCAGCACGGGCACCCAGGCTAATGCCATCGGTTTTTTGGCTGGCGTCGCGGGTAATGATATTGGCCAGATCAGCCGTTAAGGCGGCGTCAAAAATCGGCACCTGGGATGGATACAATGCAACCAGGGTGTCGTGCGCAGACTGGGCAATGGCGGCATCAATCGAGGTTTTTTTTGGGGTACCCAAATAGCCAATATAGCATTGGTAGCCGCCAACAATTGCGTTGACGGATTCAAACATGGCAATGGAAACAATGGCCAAGGCGCGAGAGGAGCGGTGTGGGCCATTTTGATGCGCGGTATGGACTGCTACACCGGTGCCGTTGGGGGTATGGTCGAGGGCATTGGCATCCAGCGCTACATTCATCCAGTACAATAGGCGCTCGGTAGCGTGAGGCCCTAAACGGGGTACGCCGGGTGCGCGTTCGACCAGGCTTTGTTGTTGCAGTGCATGTTGGGTGCCGAGCATTACATTTTCATGTGATGTATTGGAAGCAAGGGCAAAAGCGCTGGTAAAGAGTGTGGCGGTAATGGACAGCATCACTTTTCCGGTAATACTTTGACGTGCGGCGTTGAATGAAGCGTTGCTTGCAAGCGAGAGTTTGGATTGCATAAACATTAAGATCTCCATCAAAAAGTGCTACAGGGAAAATAGGTGGTTATAAAATAGTTTGTAAGTATTAGGGAGATATTAGGGTGGCCGATTCGGCTCGTCGCTGAGTAGCGGCAAGCTGGGGTTCGGTGCCAGTGTGTCTGGCACCCTTGTCTGGCACTTTTTTAGCCGGGTTGATCAGGCGCACTCAACTGAAAAACATTTTACTCCCAAAAGAAGTGGAAAAAGACTCATGCCGGATGGAAACTTTGGTTTTGGCGCGACTTACGATTTATGACGGTGTGCATCAAGTAAAATGATGTGAATTGAAAAAATTGAGTAAAGCCAGCTTTGAATTTATAGATATATATGGCGGATAAGGGCTATCGTTATGCAGGAGAATGACTTGTTATGTGATCTCTTGTGCTAATCAGTACTGCTATCTTGTTGTGGAATGGATGAGTTTTATTGATGCTTTAAATAAGGGTTTGGCAGAATCTTGTATTGAAGTCCTTTGTGTCCCTGCTTTGCCTTGAGTTGGATATTGTTTGTGATATGATTTATAAGTTTTGACGAATATGGTCTGGGATATTAAAAATTGAGCAGTAGTGCGGATGGCGCATAAAAGTGGCTTTACGTCGATTGTTTTACTCTGGTCGTTCAGACATGGTGAGAGTTGAAAAATTCCCCTACCATAAGCGTTGTTTTTGTGGGACAACTTGCCTTTCCTTGGCCTTGGGGGGATGGATTGAAAATGACGGGAACGGATGGAAAATGCCAGGAAATGATTGGAGCAAAGTAGCATGGCTGAACAAAAAATCGCTTTAATACCGGCCGCAGGTGTTGGTTCGCGTATGGGTGCGGCTTGTCCCAAACAATATATGCCTTTGTTATCCGAAGCTGTGTTGTGGCATACGGTGCAACCCTTTTTGGCCTGTTCTGGCATTGATCATGTGTATATTGTCGTCAGTCCCGATGATGCTTACATCGATCAAGTGTTTCCGTTGTGCCCTGCCAAATTAAGCTTGCTGCGCTGTGGTGGCAACACCCGGCAAGCCTCGGTGTTGAATGGCCTGTTAGCACTATCGGCGCGCGCTGATGATTGGATTTTGGTGCATGATGCCGCCCGACCTGGCATTACCGTCGAACTTATTCTGCGCTTGCAACAGGCGCTATTGTCGCATCCGGTAGGTGGCTTGTTGGCCTTGCCCGTGGCGGATACGGTCAAACAGCAGCAAGGTGAGCAGGTACGCACGCTGGAGCGGCGCGGTTTGTGGCTGGCGCAAACGCCACAAATGTTTCGTTATCAATTGTTGTTGCGTGCTTTGCAACATGCCAGTGCCGAGGTAACCGATGAAGCCAGCGCCATTGAAGCCTGCGGCTTGATGCCGCTGCTGGTGCCGGGTCAAACCCGTAATTTCAAGCTGACCGTGGCCGATGATATGCTGTTGATGCAAGCCTTGTTTGGATTGCTGCCGAATCAGGGCGCGAATTAAGTTAATCAGCCAAATCAAACCAAATCAAACCAAATCAAACCAAATCAAATCAAACCAAATCAAACCAAATCAAACTAAATCAAGCTAAACAAAACTAAATCAAACTAATATAAATCGAGGATAAACATGGATTTTTCTGGATTCAGGATAGGGCAGGGTTACGATTGTCACGCGCTGGTCGCCCGGCGGCGCTTAATTATTGGGGGGGTCACCATCCCATTTCATCTTGGTTTGTTGGGGCATTCTGACGCCGATGTCTTGTTGCATGCGGTCATTGATGCCATTTTAGGCGCTGCTGCCTTAGGCGATATCGGCCGTCACTTCCCTGATACCGATACCCGTTTTGCGGACGCAGACTCACGCGTGCTGTTGCGCGCGGCCTGGCAGTTGGTGCAAGCACAAGGTTATGTCTTGGGTAATATTGATGCAACGATTATTGCCCAGGCACCAAAAATGGCTTCCCATATCCCGCAAATGGTGAGCCATATTGCCGCAGACCTGGGGGTTGATGCCAGTAAAATTAATATCAAAGCAAAAACCAATGAAAAGCTCGGATTTGTCGGGCGCGAAGAGGGAATTGCCAGCCAGGTTGTCGCATTATTGCACCGACAGGCGTAAACTGCGCTGCTGGCTATCAGATGTATTGAGAATACCAATTGGAATTGCCGATTGATTTGGTACACTATGCGCAGGTATTCTTGTATGAATCTCGTTTTGATGTAGCCAGATGTGTTTTCTGGATGCATTTGTTTTTACTACCCTGAACCCCCAAGGAGAATTACATGTCCAATCTCAAAGGCTCCAAAACCGAAGAGAATTTGAAGGCCGCCTTTGCTGGCGAATCGCAAGCCAATCGTCGTTACCTGTATTTTGCAAACAAGGCTGACATTGAAGGCCAAAATGATGTGGCTGCCTTATTCCGTTCCACGGCAGAAGGCGAAACTGGCCATGCGCATGGTCATTTGGAATATTTGGAATCCGCTGGCGATCCTGCCACTGGTTTGCCAATTGGCTCGTCGCGTTTAAATTTGCAAGCGGCAGTGGCGGGTGAAACCCATGAATACACGGATATGTATCCTGGTATGGCCAAAATTGCACGTGACGAAGGCTTTGAAGAAATCGCCGACTGGTTTGAAACCCTGGCCAAAGCCGAGCGCTCACACGCTAATCGCTATCAAAAAGCTTTAAATGAGTTGGTTGATTAATTTCCTCACTTCGCTAATTTCGTCACCACTTAGTCGTTGGCACCCAGTTCCCGCCTGTGCGGGAACGCGGTGTTGTCTTAATTCACTGGAAGAAATCCATGGCCACTGAAGGTAATTTGCAAGCGCCCACTCGTCATCCGCTCGATTGGAGGAGTGACGATTTTTATAGCGAAGATTCGCTCAATAAAGAGTTGGAGCGCGTGTTTGATATTTGCCATGGTTGCCGTCGCTGTGTCTCGCTGTGTGGTTCTTTCCCTACCTTGTTTGATTTGGTCGATAATTCCAGCACGCTGGAAGTGGATGGGGTCGATAAAAAAGACTATTGGAAAGTGATCGATCAATGTTATTTGTGTGATGTGTGTTACATGACCAAATGCCCTTACACCCCGCCGCATCCATGGAATCTGGATTTCCCCCACCTGATGTTGCGTGCCAAGGCCGTCAAATATCAAAAAGGCGAAGTGGTATTTCGCGATAAATTCCTCTCCAATACCGATGGTTTGGGTTCCTTTGCCGGTATTCCCATCGTCACTCAAACCGTGAATGCGGTAAATAAAACCAAATTTGCGCGCAATTTGATGGAAAATGCGCTGGGTGTTGATAAAGATGCCTGGTTACCTGAATTTGCCGTCAAAAAATTTCGCAATAGCGCCGTGGCATCCAAAGCCTGGCCAGTGCGCAATGGTGCTGCCACGCCCGGTAAAGTCGCGGTGTATTCGACGTGCTATATCAACTTCAATGAGCCGGGCGTCGGCCATGATTTGTTGGCCATCCTCGACCATAATGAAATTCCCTATGTGTTGGTGAATAAAGAAGCCTGTTGCGGTATGCCCAAATTGGAGCAGGGTGATTTGTTGGGGGTGGAACAAAAGAAGAACATCAATATCCCCTTATTGGCGCAATTGGCCAAGGAAGGCTATGCGATTTTGACGCCGATTCCTTCGTGTACCCTGATGTATAAGCAAGAACTACCGTTGATGTTCCCCGATTGTGCCGACACCCAGGTGGTGAAAGCGGCCATGCGCGACCCGTTTGAATATTTTATTGCGCGCAATCGCGACGGTTTATTGAAAACTGATTTCAAACAGCCATTGGGGCAGATTTCTTACCATGTTCCTTGCCATTCGCGGGTACAAAACGTGGGTAAAAAGACGGCGGAAATGCTGCAATTAACCAGCCCCAAAAAACTCACCATTGTTGAGCGTTGCTCCGGTCATGCTGGCACCTTTGGGGTGAAAAAAGAATTTCACGCCACTGCCATGAAAATTGGCAAGCCCGTCTTTAAAGCCATGAGCAATAACGAGCCGGAATATATTTCTTCCGATTGTCAATTGGCCGGACATCACATCCAACAAGGCATGGAGCAAGCTGGCCTGAAACAAACTGAAATGGCACACCCCTTGGCCCTGTTACGTAAAGCGTATGGAATCTGAAAACAGCCCGACCTATTTGGAGCCAGTTGAAAAATTGGCCGCCCCCACCCAGGACATGCATCGCGGCTTGGCCAGCATAATTGAAGCCTTGCATGCCGTCGATAGCTATACCCAACGCTACGACGCTTGTACCGATCCCGAATTGCGCCTGATTATTGCGCACCATCGCGATCAGCATAAAGCGCAAGCGGCGATGCTGTTGGAATGGGTGCGCCGCCGTGATGTGCGTTTTGACCATGAATTGAAACAGGCTTTGTTCAAGGCCGGGCCGATTACGGCACAGTTCAAAAGCTGATTTCCCATCCCATTTTTATTTGAAGAGAACATTATGCCCATTGCTCGCGACAGCTTATTGACGCTGGAAGCTTATGCCAAGGCCCGCCCCGCACTGCGTGCCGACATCATTCAACACAAAAAAACCCGTAGCGTGCATTTGGGTGAACACCTGAATTTATTGTTTGAAGATGAAAAAACGCTGCGCTATCAAGTGCAGGAAATGTTGCGGATTGAAAAAATCTTTGAAGAAGAAGGGATACAGGCTGAGTTGGAGGTGTATAACGCCCTGGTGCCCGATGGCAGCAATTTCAAAGCCACGATGTTGATTGAATATGGCAACGAAGCCGAGCGGCGGGCCGCACTGGCCAAATTGATTGGCGTGGAAGACCGCGTATTTGTGCAAGTTGAAGGTCAGGCGCGGGTGTATGCGATTGCCGACGAAGACATGGACCGTGAAAACGCCGAAAAAACCTCGGCCGTTCATTTTGTGCGTTTTGGACTTACTGGCGCGATGAAACAAGCGCTGCGTAGTGGGGCGCAAATGATGGTGGGGTGCGACCACCCGAATTATTTGGCCCATCTGGAGGAATTGCCGCAAGAAACATTGGCAGCATTGCTGTGTGATTTGAAATAAGCGCGCCGGGAGTTGTTCGTTTTTGCCTGGCGTTGGATTATAATCAGCGCCTGATTCTTGCTTATTAAAGACAAACGCTGTGAGACGCCACCCCCTGATTCATTTGATGCTTGCTTTCATGCTGCTGGTTTCCCAGCAGCAGGCCTTTGCGCATCTGTTGAATCATCGCTTAAGCGGCAATACGAGCTTGCAGTCGGTGCCGTCGGTGCAAGCGGAGCGCAGTAAGCCTGGGGCGGTCAAATTATTGCTTGATCAAAGCTGCCAGGAATGTTTGTCCTTCGTGCATTTTGGTTCGGCCTTGCCGACGCATACCCCGGATTTTTGCGCGTTTGCGCACATCAGTGCTTGCTCGAATCATCTCGTACTGGATTTCTTGTCTGGTGAGTCTCCCTCTCCCTTTTTATCGCGCGGGCCCCCCGCCAATTCATTCAATTTGTGTTAATCGCTCAAGCTGGCCGATGCGTTTCGGTTCAGCTTGTCTGTTTTCTTTATATTGATTGAATTGAACCTATGAATAAAAATTTTACAATGACGGGCGCATTGGCGCTGGCTTTTACTGGTACAACTTTGTTGCCTGGCGCTGTGTTCGCGGCCGATACGCCGGAGTTAGCAGAGATTCGGGCTGAAATCAAGCAAATGCGCGACAGTTATGAGGCGCGTTTGAAGTCTCTGGAGCAACGTCTGCAAATTGAGCAAGAGAAAAATGCTAAATTGCAGACGAGCGTTGCGACACCTGCTGCGGCTGCACAGACAGCCGCACTTACAGCCGCACTTACAGCCGTACCTGCGGCCGCACCGAAATCCGCAGTTGCTGGTGCCAATCAGTTTAATCCTGCCATTTCCTTGATTTTAACTGGCACCTATACCAACCTGTCCCAACCCCCGGAATCGTTGCGCTTGCCTGGCCCACTGCCGCGCAGTCGCTTGCCAGGAGAGGGGCCTTCACGTGGTTTTGGAATTGGCGAATCGGAACTCACCCTCAGTGCCGCCGTCGATCCGCATTTTTCAGGGCAACTCACCTTTGCGCTCGACGGCAAGGAAGCGGTGTCGGTCGAGGAAGCGTTTATTGATGCGCACGAACTGGGGCAGGGCCTTAAGCTGCGGTTTGGGCGCTTCTTTTCCAGCCTGGGCTATCAAAACAGCCAACATGCGCACGCCTGGGATTTTGTTGATGCGCCCCTGGCGTATCAGGGTTTATTGGGTGGGCAAGCTACCACCAATGGCCTGCAATTGAAGTGGTTGGCTCCGGTGGATCGCTTTTTTGAACTCGGGGCAGAAATCGGCAAAGATACGGCCAATACCTTTGCGGGCAGCGAGCGCAGTAAAAACGGCATGGGTTCCAGCCTGTTGTTTGCGCATTTGGGCGATGATTTGGGCGATAGCGCCAGTTGGCGCGTCGGTTTGTCGTATTTGCGTACTGGTGGTGATGCCTTGCAAATTCCGGCGGATGATTTGAACGTCGCCGGCGACGTGACGGCCAATGTGTCCAATCGCCATGCCAAAATCTGGATCGCCGATGGGGTTTTCAAATGGGCACCGCAAGGCAATGGCACCCATCGCTATTTTAAATTGCAGGGCGAATATGCGCGCCGTAGCGAAAACGGCGAGGCCAGCTTGGCCGGGGCAGATGCGCCTGGTCCTGCCACCACCCGCTACACGAGTCGGCAATCCGGTTGGTATGTGCAAGGCATTTACCAATTTGACCCAGGCTGGCGCACGGGCGTGCGTTACGACCGCCTCAATGCGGGTACGCAAGCCTTGGTAGGGGTGATTTTACCGCCGGGGGCGTCGGTTAACGATAGTCCGCGCCGCACCAGTGTGATGCTGGATTGGAATCGCTCCGAATTTAGCCGGATTCGTTTGCAATTGACGCGGGATAAAACCCGTTTTGACCTGACCGATAATCAAATCTACTTACAATACATTATGAGCTTGGGTGCGCATGGTGCCCATAGCTTTTAGGAGACCGCCATGACACTTCATTTTCGATCATTTTCTTTCAGGCTGACGGGCGCATTCCTTGGCACCCTCGCAGGCATGCTTGCAATGACATGCGCCGCGCCCGCCCATGCGGGCTTGAAGGCGCTCACCTGTGAGCCGGAATGGGCCGCCCTGATTAGCGAAATCGGCGGCGATAAGGTGCAAGCCAGTAGCGCCACCACCGCCTTGCAAGACCCACACCGGATCGAAGCCCGCCCCAGCCTGATCGCCAAAGCGCGCAATGCTGATTTACTGGTCTGTACCGGTTTGGAGTTGGAAATTGGCTGGTTGCCGGTGTTATTGCAACAGGCGGGCAATAGTAAAATTACCGAAGGCAAGCCCGGTTATCTTGAAATCGGCGCGTTGGTGCCGCGCCTGGATTTGGCGGGCAAAGTAGATCGTAGCGAAGGCGACGTGCACGCTGCCGGCAACCCGCACATTCAGCAAAATCCGCACAATATTGCCAAGGCCGCCGATGCAATAGCCAAGCGTTTGGCGGAACTCGATAGCACCAATGCCGCCTTTTATGCCGCACGTCACAAAGACTTTAGCACCCGCTGGGAAGCGGCCACCCTGAAATGGGAGCAGCAAGGTACACCCTTGAAAGGTGTGGCCGTGGTCGAGCACCATAAAAATATGGCCTATCTGTTGCAATGGCTGGGTTTGCGCTCAGTAGCCACCCTGGAGCCAAAACCAGGGGTGGAACCGAGTGCAGCCCATTTGTCGGCGCTCTCAACCCAACTGCAAAAGGAACCGGCCAAAATGGTGTTGCGTGCCGCCTACCAGGATAACCGCGCCTCGCAATGGTTAACCCAGCATGCCAAAATCAATGCCGTGGTGTTGCCATTTACCGTTGGCGGCGATGATAAAGCGAATAATTTATTCAGCCTGTTTGATCTAACCCTGCAACGTTTGCTGGAGGCGGCCAAATGAATTTTTCGGCGGCTGACCTTGCCATTATTTTGCCGGGTTTCTTTGCCGGTATTTTGGTATTGCTCACCCATGTTCCGCTCGGCGCGCAAGTGTTGAAACGGGGTATCGTGTTTATCGATTTGGCGATTGCCCAAATCGCCGCGCTGGGCGTGATTTTAGCAATCGCGCTGGGGCTGGAAGCTGATGGCTGGAGTGTACAACTGGCGGCGGGGGCGGCGGCGGTATTGGGGGCGATGTTACTCACCTGGACCGAGAAACGCTGGCCCGAGGTGCAAGAGGCGCAGATTGGCGTCATGTTTGTCTTGGCGGCAACAGCCAGTATTTTGCTGGTGGCGCGTAACCCGCATGGCGGCGAACACTTGAATGAATTGCTGGCGGGGCAAATTTTATTTGTCTCGTTTGGCAAATTGATTTTACCCGCCGTCGGTAGCACCTTATGTGTAGCGGTGCTGGCTTGGTATAAACAAACATTGCCAAG
>JBKJLF010000309.1:0-6723 GCA_046597185.1 Burkholderiaceae bacterium
CTATTGAAAAACAAGTGCCAACGACGTAGCAGGGCCAATTGCGGTTCTTCGCGGCTGAGGGCACGGCGATTCAGGTAGATGGCTAAAAGCAAGAAGATGATACTCGTCGCCGCTACCGCTACCACTACCTCTACCGCTGAGTCTCTCGCAACCCCTCCCGCATTATCTCCCGCTTCCGCTTCCGCTTCAGCTACCGCTGCAGCTCTCGCATCCGCATCCGCTTGCACTACCGCTACCGCTATCGTTACAGCTACCGCTGCCACCACCGCGCCCGCTACCACTCTCGCTCCCCCTACCGCTCCCACTACTGTTCCCGCTACCGCTACCGCTGCCACTACTAGTATCACGCCGGCTCCCGTTACCACTACCGAGCTCGTTCCTACTACCATTCCCACTATCGCCCTCGCACCAGCACCCGCGGCCGTCAATATTAATAACAACTCTAGGCAATACCACCAGATATAATCGAGCCGCTTTCGCTGGATTGCCAGCCAAACAACAATGGTACTAACTATTGCAAGCCCAATCATGATTTCTGCGTTGTGCCAAACCCCCGGCAAGCCAACCTCTTTCAGGAATGCTTGAATGGTGAACACGCCGAGAGCGCTCCCCACCGCCAATAGAAAACCGGCCAGAAGCCCCAACAGCATTTGCCCTATCCACAGCCCGACTCGCCCTTTCCATGCATGCCCCATCACCGCCCGACAAAACTTCGCCCCGATCAAATCCGCGCCAGAAAAATCCACGCCACCCAGTTGTGCAGCCGAAAAATCTGCCCCGGCCAAGTTTTGCCTCTTGAACGATTGGCCGCGCAAATCTTTGCCGCGAAAGTCTTTGTTGCCTGCCGTCATGCCCCGTCCTTTCTATCTCTGGTCGAACATACCTACAAATCGCGCCAAGCATAAACCACGCGTTCAATGCGCACCATACTCCCAACAACCTGCAAAAGAATCACATCATTTAACACTGAAACCATGCACACGCCTTCGCCAAGGTCTGGCCGCAAGCGATAGATTAAGGGTATGTGGCTGATGTCGTGAAATTTTTAGCGAATTTCCTGAATGAAGGAAACGGCGTGCTTCATCGAATTATCCTTCATTCAGCGGTTCGCAGGACACCCAATTTAAACTAATTATGCAGGGACAGCCCTCTTTGACAAACAAAGTGTCTTCAAAGCAAAAGGATGGTTGAGCTTTGCAACCCCTGCCGAAACCGAATTACCGGAATCATTGGTGATACGTTGGACTGATTTCAATGAAAAGTTTCAGGCCAATCATTAACAAATTGAACCCCGTGCGCATATGATGCGTGTGGATACATACAAAGGCGCATTGGATAATTTGGCACGGGCAGCCTTGGCGCGCACGGTCGAGTTGGCAAAAAATGAGAAGAAATAAGGGGAAATTATGATTGATGCAACCATCATCGACCTGATGTTATTGGTAACTGCGGTTGACGACAAAATTTGGCATATTCAAGAGGAACTCGATAGCACTGATGAAGACGACCCGATGTACGGCTACAACGAAGAGGAGCAAGCGCGTTACATGACGTTGGCGGCAAAGCTCAAGCGAAGTTATTTAGAAGCCGCCGCAGCGGACCCGACATTGCAAGACTACGCCACGTTGATCCGGCCAGGCATGCCGGGCAGATAATTGGCAATGCATTGCGCAACACCTTCCGCTTTTTTTGTACCAGCACACACCCGCTCAATCCCGCAAGATGGGCGCAAATTAGCCGTATAATTTGTACTTTCTTGATTTTATACGGCCAATTTTATGAATTACCATTTTTTGGATGAAAATGCAGTTAGACAATTCATTGATTCCAGTGCCATCTTCACTGAATTTCGCCGTGCGCAAAACGAGGCGCGGGCTTATGTGGGCGGCATGTATTGGAAGCGCCAGGGCGTGTATGAGTATTTGGTAAAAACCACGCCGGACAACCGGCAGCAGCGAATCGGGCAGCGCAACAGTGAAACCGAGGCGACCAAGGCGGCATTTGAACAACATAAGCAGGGAAGTGCATTGCGGCTGAAAAATTTGAAAACCGCACTCAACGAGGCCGAACGGCTTAACCGGGCGCTGCGGGTCGGGCGGGTGCCTGCGCTGGTGATCCGGGTTTTGAATGCGATTGCCGAGGCGCAACTGCAAAACCATTTTACCGTGGTTGGCACGCATGCGCTATATGCCTATGAAATGGCGGCAGGCGTGCGTTTGACGGCGGGCGCGCTGGCAACCCAGGATGTTGATTTGCTGTGGGACGCCCGGCGCAGGGTTAAATTTTTCGCCAGTATGGAACGGCTCAATAGTTCCATGCTCAGTATTTTGCAGCGTGCCGATGCCAGCTTTCGGCGCAAGGATGATGCACTGGCTACGGCCATTAATGATAAAGGCTTTGAAGTCGATTTTTTGCGCCGCCCCGCCGAAGGGGCCGATCCGCACCCCTTGCCATTGTCGCAAGACCCGGAGGATTTGTGGGCTGTGCAAGCGCCCCGTGCCAGTATTTTGACCAATGCCACCCGCTTTGAACAGATCGTGGTCGGCACCGATGGCAAAATGGCGACCATGGTGACGATCGCGCCGCAGGTGTTTGTCAGCTTCAAGCAATGGATGGCCGGGCTGGAGGAAGATCGTCCTGCGCCGCGCCGCAGGCGCGATGCCATGCAGGCGGATATCGTCGCCAGTTTATTGGCGCAAAAGCTACTGGGTGCGCTGCCGCTAAAGTGAGCGGTGTTGCAAAAAAGGCAGGTGTGGCCGTCATACAAGACGGGGCCACCCATTAGCTGTCCTACGTCAAGGGGTAAATCACGAGCGCAAAATGGGGTCAGTTCTGAGTCTGACCCCATTGATCATGCTGCCGAATAACGCCACCTCTTCGCTTCAACGCCATTAGGCAGCCCATTTTTCAAGCAATGTCTTCATCATCGCCCAACCTGCACATTTCCATGTTATTTCTGCGCCACTCTCTTCTGACACAACCAACTGCGCCTGCTGAGTCTATAATCCCTCAGTTAGCATTTTTCTTCAACTTGAGCGACTCTTATGACTACCCAAAAACACGCCCGCGTCTTAATTAATGGTTGCAGTCTTGCCGGTTACAGCGCTGCCATCCTACTGGCGTTAAACAGAAAATCAACACTGCTGCTGCCCTTACTTTTTGGTTTCTGAATTGGTATTTTTCCTTGTTTCCGCAGCGCTAACGCGAACATAATCGACGAAGAAAAATTAAACTGCAACGACTACGGCCAAAAAGACTTGATCGACCAGCAAGCGCCAAAGTTCATAGATTATCCCGCCAAAATCGAGCCCGAATTTCGTGTTGCCAAATTAAATCAAAAAAGCCATCCGACTGCGCAGCGTTTCAGAACCATGGTGGGTAATGGCATGAAAGCCGGTCCTAATTTCGCTGGGCATTATGCTTTAATTTCGTGGGGCTGCGGAAGCGGATGCGCCCAGACTGGCGTTGTCAACTTAAAAACGGGTAATTTTGTTCCCCTACCAGGCGACGATTTCATTCATAGCTTTCACGTCGCCCCATCTGCCTATGATTTTATGCCCAGCTCATTTTCAATTGATAGCAAATTATTTGTCCTAATTGGGGAACTTGGTGAAACAAAAGAAAACGGTGCTTTTTATTATAAGTTGGAAAATGACCGAATCACCTTAATCCACAAGACGCTTTATTACAGCAAATGCGCTGACGAATAAATTGCTAGATGGGTTGGGTAGTGAAATGCGCTAATGCGTCGCAGCAGTCGTCCGTTTGTCCGGCCCTGCTAACAGCGCGGCGATATCTAAAAGGCGGCATTTACATGCTTCGTCGTAGTTTTCCATTCATTACCTGTTGCTGATTGATGAAATTAACCGGGTGGTGACAAGGATACAGATGATCGGGCTGGCGTGCCGAGCGGCAATTTGCGTTGCTGCTCGGAACTTGGTTGCGGGGTTGGCCGCGTTACCGTGCCATTGGCGGCGCGCTTCGAGCAAGTGATTGGGGTGGATATTTCGGCTGCGCACCTGCATGTGGCGCAGTAATATGCGCGTTTGCACGGCGTCGGCAACATCGACTTCCGTCACCTCGGCGAGATCGGTGACGTGGCCCGGCTCGGCGGCTTCGATATGTTGTATTCGCGCATTGTGTTGCAGCATAATCCGCCACCAGTAATGAAGCGGCTATTGACCGATTTACTGGCCCAACTGCGGCCAGGTGGGGTTGCCCTGTTTCAATTGCCGACTTACCGCGAGGGCTATCGTTTCCATATCGATGACTATCTGAACCAGCATAATGCAACGGAAATGGAAATGCACTATTTTCCGCAGGCCGCCTTGTTGGAACTGATTACCAACCAAGGATGCCGCCTACTGGAAGTGCGAGAAGACGATGCGATTGGCACGGCGATCCGCGCGATATCAAACACTTTGCTGATTCAAAAACCTCAGACCAATTGAATCGGGCAACGCGGTTGACATTTCAGGATTTCGCATCTTTGGTACGTAAACTTGGCGTGGCAATATAAAGTGTCGCGAATCCATAATCATATGCTTTGCGACGCCTGCAAAATAAGGCCGAGGCAGTGACAATGTGTCATAGCGCCAAGCCCGCTGCCACGCCGGAGGCCCAGGCCCACTGAAAGTTATACCCGCCCAGCCAGCCTGACACATCGGTGGCCTCGCCAATAAAATGCAGCCCCGCCACCTTGTGCGCCATCATGCTTTGTTGCGACAATTCTTGGGTGTCCACCCCGCCGCGCGTTACCTCGGCTTTTTTATACCCTTCTGATCCGCTGGGCACAATGCGCCAGCAAATTCTCACCGACGGTCACGCGCCCGCTGAGTACCGTGCTGCCACGGTGCGCAATTTTGATGCATGGTATAAGGCATTTGATGTGCAAGCGGGGCAAAAACTGTATTTGCCGCCGGAGCAAAGGGTAAAGGTTTGGTAAGTGTGTTGCTCATGGGGCCAGCCAGGCTTAGTCGGGCATGCGAAAATCGTTTTCAATCCAGCGCCATGCGGTTTTTAAATCCAACTTGAAGCTGGCTGCCACCCGCACCGTGGCCAGTTGCTGGTCGTCGGCATCGAAGGCGCAAAGTACGCCATACGGGTTGTCGTCATCGGGCACAATATCGAGCGTGATACGAATTTCGCCCTCTGCCGTATCAACGGGGAGGGTTTTGTGTAACTGCGCCTGGTATTGTTGTTGATGGCGACGCAATACCTCGCCAGCGCTTTTGACCAGGGTGTTGAAGGCTTGGGCATCGAGCGGTTTGGGATTCTTTTTGTCGCGCCCGAGGGGCCAGGGGCTTAGCAGGGCCGTTTCGGATTCGCCATCCTGTATCATCGCCACCGCCCAACCTTCATCCTCCTCATTTTTGACTACGCGCGCAGTCCAGCCCTTGTCACGCCACAGGCGCGCTTCAGAAATCTGCTCAAAAATCTGCTCAACAATTTGATCCGGCGCTTCGCTTACCACGGTTGCGACGGTTGCAATGGCGGCGCTTTCCAAGGCGGCTTGGGGGTGGGTTTCTGGGGCGGACTTAGCCGCAGGTGCCGCGATTGGCGCGCATGGCGGTTCGACCTTCAGCTCTGCCATTGGCTCTACTAACGCCGACTCTTCCGGCAGCAAGCCACTGAATAAATCGCGTATCGGTAATTGCAAGCGCTTACGGGCCATGGTGTCTCTCACAAATTACATTCTTGCCGGAATGCCAGATAGTCACGTGCGGTGGTGCGGGGTGCTTCCAGTATCGGCAAGTGGCCAATATCGGACATGATAATCACTTTGCTGCGTACAAAAAGTTTCGCGGTGGCTTGGGCACCGCTTGGGTGCAAAATCAAATCGCGCTCGCCCCACACCACCAACGCGGGGGTGGTGAGATTGCTATATTGTTGCTCCAGCGGCTGGGAATTCTGAAATTCGGCCATGATGCGGGTATGCAGCGCAAAGTCCCGGACGGCGCGCAGGGCCAAAACATGGCGTAGCGAATAGGGAATAAACGGCGGTTTGTGCATGGTTGCGCTCATCATTCCACTAAATTCTGCTTCGCTTTGTATTATTAATGGAATTTTGCTGGTGGCGAGGTAGGTTTGAATCACGTCTGATTGAATCGCCGCTTCGGTGCCGGCGGGGTCGAGTAGCCATAAACTTCTTACCATATGCGGGTAGCTGGCCGCAAACTGGGTGGCGATGAAGCCACCCATGGAACTGCCGCCCAAATCCACTTGCGAGATGCCCAGTTGCTGTAAGAAAGTATGCAAACGCTGTACTTGTTGCTGGATGCTGTATTGCGCGGAGGGGTCGCGCCCGGCATCGCCAAAACCGGGCAGATCGGGAATGATAAGGTGGTAATGCGCCACCAAATGGCGGGCGATGCGGGTGAAATTATCTTTGTCGGCGGCAAAACCGTGGATTAACACCAGGGTGGGGCCGCGTCCACCTTCCAAATACGGCATGGCAAAACCCGCCACTTGCGCCTGACGCAGATGCAAGCCAGAAACCATGCGCTCCAGCGACAAGGCCAGAGCCGCCATCTGAAACGGCATTAATCGATCTGCCAGGGTAATAACTAAGACCAGGACGAGGAATAAAGAAAAATAGATCACTGCGCATTCTCCGGTTAATGCAAAATGCAAGTGTAGCGCAAGCGCGCTGGTTTAGCTGAGAAATCACAAATAAATGTGTTTTTAGACAAGTTATTTTGTGGTAAAAGGCAAGAAATGATA
>JBKJLF010000693.1:0-9465 GCA_046597185.1 Burkholderiaceae bacterium
TTACGCCCTTGGGTAAATTTTTTGCATCTGTCATCGCCATTCTTGGCATTGGTATTTTCGCCTTGCCCAGCGCGATTTTAACCACCGCCATTATTGAAGGCACGCAAAAGAACGCACAACACAGCGAGAAATGCCCACATTGTGGTAAGCATCCGAGCGAATGAATCATTTTTAGCCTATGCCAATGTCCCCATCCAAACCCCTCTCTACCGCCCTGCTTGCCAGCGTTTTTGCAGCAAGCTGGATCGCACCCATTTGGCCTTTGGAACAAGCGTTAAATAGCGTCGCCACGATCATTGGATTTTTCTTTTTGTGGAAGGCGGTTCAAAAAAATTACCTTACCGATGGCGAGTTTTTTCTGATTGTGATTTTTCTGGCTGCCCATACGCTGGCGGCGCGCTGGCTGTATTCGAATGTGCCGTATGAAAAGTGGCTACAAGCCTGCTGTGGATTCACCCTCAAACAAAGCTTTGGCTGGAAGCGCAACCACTTTGACAGGCTGGTTCACTTTTTATATGGCTTTTGCTTTACCCCTGCCATCGTTTCTTACGTGATGCAAAAATTTAAGCAAAACAAAAAAGCAGGCTTTTATTTCGCCATTACCGCGATTATGGTAACGAGCTTGTGGTATGAATGGTTTGAATGGGTGGTGGCGCTGGTGTTATCGGAGAAAGATGCCGAATCGTATAATGGCCAACAAGGGGATGCGTGGGATGCGCATAAGGATATGTTGCTGGCCACCATTGGGAGTGGGGTTTGGTTTTGGCGCTATGCGTCCAGTAAAACCAACCGGAGTTCGGTGCCAGCACCCCAACCTGGTGGGCCATAGGCAGCGTCGTGTTACCCATGCCGCAGCTGCCAATATTTGCGTTAATTTTACGAAATTGCAAAACACCAGGTTCGGCGCAATCCTTTCTATTTGAATGCCGCAGCCAGCGCCGTTTGGGTGCCTTGGCTGATCCGGCCAAAATACGATTGCCAGGCATCCGAACCCGCCGACCAGTTTTGCAAAAAGCGCTGTTGCCATGCGGCCTGGTCATACCTGACCGGCAAAGCATCAACCCATACGTTTTGAATTTGCGTGCCATAGCAGGCCTGATGCGGTGAGGGTACGGTGGCGATGCGGGTGATCAAGCCAAACAACCCATCCTCGGCCCGGAAGTTGGGCATGCCGGCGGCACCGTTGTTGATGATGGCACGCGGGTGTGGCGCATGCGCCAAGCGCCTGAGCGCGGGCATGCAGGTGTGGGTGCTGGCGAACACATCTACCTGCGCCTGCGCGAAAACACGTTCCAGCCAGGCTTGCTGCTCTGTTTGATTGGTAGCCTGATCCAACGCCGCTGCATCAAAGCGCCATCCGGCCAGGGCGTCGGCATCGCCATGCACCACACCGATATGGCAAGCGCCAACCCGGTAGCGCGCAACCATGGGCAGTGCTGCCAGCGCCGTCACAATGACGGGAAAGCGCGCTGCGGCGGCTTTCAGGCGCGCATGGATGCGATTGGAGCGCTGGACAATCGCTTCATCCACCGTCTCGGGATAGGCGCAACCGCAGTCGGCGGCGGCGCTGTCGGTACCCAGTTCGGCCTCCACATTCCCCAGAATGGCATGGTGGCGTAAAACCCGGCGGTTGATTTCCTGAAAGCCATGCTCATCGACGTTGAACCAATTAAAGTCGCCATTAAAACACAGCGTAACCGGGCCGTTTTCCGCCTGGGCCATGGTTTCAATCGTGTCCAGCGCTTCCAGGTTGCCATACAAGCCACCGATCACATACAAAATGCGGGCCTCGGTGACTGGCGCACGGGCGATGGCGGCGGCACCATAGCGATAATTGAGGGGACAGCTTCTGCCTGCGCTCATTGTGCTCACTGCGTTCATTGTGCTTACTCCATGCGGGTTACGAGTTGGCCGCCTGCCGTGGTGTCGAGGTGGCGCGGCAGGTCTTTGCCATCAGGCCGATACAGCTTGATCAGGCGCTCATCATCCACTTCGGCCAGCGGCAAATCAAACAGCAGTGTGCCATGTTTCAGGCCGATTACCCGATCCGCCAGCACCGGCAACAGCGCGGGGGTATGCACCACGCTGATCAGAGTGGCCCCCTGCGCGGCTTTGGCCAGCAGTTGGCATACGTCGGCCGCCGCTGCCGGATCCAGCGCGGCGGTGGGTTCGTCGGCCAGAATCAGGCGCGGACCTTGCATCAACAGGCGCGCAATCGCCACTTTTTGGCGCTCCCCGCCCGACAAGCGGTCGGCCCTGACTTGCGCGCGTGGCAACATGCCGACTTCGTTTAAGGCTTTGTTCGCAGCGGCGATTTCATGCGCCGGATAATAACGCACGATGCTGCGCCAGCCGTTGAGGCGGGAGAGGCAGCCGATCAACACATTTTCCAGCGCCGACAGGCGCGCCACCAAATGCAAGCCTTGCATCACCTGCCCCACTTCCTGGCGCAAGGCGCGTAATTCATGTGGCCCCAATTCATGTGGCCCAAGGCCAGCGTGCAGCTCGCGCCCGAGTACCTGCACCTGGCCATGTTGGACGGGCAACAAAGCACCAATCACGCGCAGCAAGGTGGTTTTCCCTGCGCCGTTGTGGCCCAAAATGGCAATGCGCTCACCCGCCACGATGCGCAGATGCCCAATTTCCAACAACGCACGCTGTTCGGCACTGCACACCACGCCATTCAATTCCACCACCACGTTGGGGCTGCCCAGGGGCATTGGGGTGATTGGGGTCATTGGTGTGGTTGCGCTCATAACAGCGCCTGCCGGATGCGGCGGCTCATGCTATCAAACGATGCCACCAACAAGATGACGACGATCAGCACCGTCGATAAGCGCCCCCATTGAAACAAGGCGGTCGCTTCGGTGATCAACAAGCCCAGCCCACCTGCCCGGATCACGCCCAGCACGGTTGATTCGCGAATGTTGAATTCCCAAATATACAGGTGGCTCGACACAAACTGCGGCAACACCGAAGGCCAGACCGCGCTAAAGAACACTTGCAAGGGCGTGGCCCCCACGTTGCGCACCGCGTTAATGGCACCCATGTCCAAGGTTTCAATCGATTCGGCAAACAATTTGCCATAGGTTCCCATTGAATGCAGCCCAATGGCCAGGACGCCGGCGGTGGGCCCCAGCCCAACAATACCCACCAGCACCAGCCCAAAAACCAGGGTATGAATTGAGCGCGCCACGTCCAGTATGGCTTTGGCAGCCCCCGCCAACAGCCATGGTGCGGCCAAATTGCGCGCGCTCAGCAATGCCAGCGGCAACGCCAAGAGCGCGCCCAGCAGCGAACCCAGGGTAGCGATGCGGATGGTGGTCCAGGTGGCCCTGGCCAGAGCGCCCAAATAATCGCGCTCCACCACTTTGCGGTTTTCAACCCGTAGCACGGTGCCGTCATCACTCTTGTATTCGAGCCGCTCCTGACCGAACCAGACATCGACAAAACTGGGGCGCGCGAATTCGCCGCCGGTCTTGATCAGGTTGGCCAGCGGATTGCGCCCCATGGAAAGATCCCCGGCCTGCCATAAGGTCAGCGCGCACAGCGTCACGAGCAGCACATATAGCAGGCTCAGGCAGAAAAACCCGAGCCGCCCCCGCAAATGCCGCATCAGTTTTACAACCATCATTTTGGGGTCAGCTTACCCGTGGCCAAACCCGCATCGCGAATCGGTTTATAGAAGCCATTGTCGCTCCTGACAAAACCGGTGTAGTGCGGTGGCAGCAAATTGGGTTGAGTTTTCAGCGCCTCGCCAATGCCTTCCAGCGCCTTTTGCAGCCGTTCGGTCAGGGCTTTGTCTCCCGCCAGGGCGGCACCCACGGCAAACGCGTCGTTGGGCAGGGTGGCGGATTGCCAGATAATTTTGGATTGCTCCGGCTTGATCAAACCTTGTTCAATCATCGCGTTGCGGTTACGGTTGTAATCTGCCCCGGCATCGAGCACACCTTGCGCGATTTGGGTTTCAATGGCCTGGTGTTTGGTATAAATCACCTTGCTGAAATAGGTGTCCGGGTTAATGCCCAGCGTCATAAAATGGCGTAGCGGAATCAGGTAGCCGGAAGTGGAACCCTTGTCACCAAAGGCAAAGGTTTTACCTTTCAGGTCGGTAATGTTGTTGATCCCGGAATTGGGGTTGGTGACGATCAGGGCAAAATATTCCGGTTTGCCATCATATTGAATCGTCGCAATCGCTTGCGCACCGGCTTCATGGTTGGCCAGCACATAGCCCCATGGGCCCAGTAGCGCGATATCGGTTTCGCCATTGGCCAATGATTTGGCCAGGCCTTCCCAACTGTCCACGGTGCGCATGTCGACCGGGCGGCCCAGTTTTGCCGCAAGGTAGGCCGCCAGCGGACGATAGGTGGCGTCATTTTTATCTTTGTCAGGCTGAAACAGGCCTATGCCCAGCCGCAACGGCGCTTCAGCCGCAAATAGTGGATTGGCAGTACACGCCATGAGTGTTACACACAGAAAAACTGCCAATTTGACCAATAAATTTGATTTCAAGTGAATCTCCGGTAAATCATCAACATGAGGAAAGTGCATCTTGCCGTGTCTACCTGGCAAAGTCAAGTATCGACCCAATGCCGATGTGGCCTAAAAGCCGCATGCACACGCCCGATCACTCTTGTGCTGTTGAAAGCGATGAATGCGGAATATTTTTGACTTTTTATTTCGATTAGCGGCTGATCTCTCGCAATAGATTTTTGAACCCACGAAGTTTGGCAAGCCGGAATATAATACAGAACCTGCGGCGCAAGCCATTTCATGGCTACGCGCATCCACTTCCAGCGCTGCCGCAAAGTAACCCACCGCCACCAATTGCTGCAAATAAACCGGCAAAAATTGCGCAATCCCCCCAAGCGCCTCATATTGCTGCACATGCAAAAAACTCGTGTGACAGCAGCCGAACCGTTTCATAGCGCCGCGCAATAAAAACCCCATAGCCCAGCGTCAGCCCCGCCATCCCGAAACCGATCATCCCGGTTTGCAGCGCAGCCTGGCGCAGCAGCGCCTGCTCCGAAAATGGCACCGAATCAACGCGCTTGATCCGAATGCGCTCCGGTGCCCGCACGCCAACCTGGCGCGCCACAGCCAGCAACTCTTCTGGCAGTGCCTCGCCGGTTTGGGCGATGTTTTCGGCCTGCGCCTGCGCCCACGCAACGGCAGCGGGGATAATTTGAGGGAGTAAGGCGTCAATATTCATAAATGAGTTGATCAGCACCCGTGGGCACCGATCGCAAACGATGGCTTACAATGGTGGGTTGGATTGCCGCCAATATACCATAAGCGCGCGCAATCACTTTTCATGCAAGCCACTTTCGCGCCCCGCATGCGCACGAATCGCAGCACAGCGGGCCGAACCATGGTATGGTTGCCATTCAAATCAATTTGACTTTATAGGACATATCATGAAAGCAATCTGGAATGGTCAGATATTGGCCGAAAGCAATGACACGGTCTTACTGGAAAATAACCACTATTTCCCCGAATCCGCCCTCAATATGGCCTGGTTTTCAGCCAGCGACCACCAAACCACCTGCCCCTGGAAAGGTACGGCCAGCTATTATTCAATCGCAGTTGGCGGCCAAACCAACCCCAATGCCGCATGGTTTTACCAAGAACCCAAGGACGCCGCCAAGCAAATTAAAGGCCGGGTGGCATTTTGGAAAGGGGTGCAAGTGGTGGCGGATTAAACATCGGCAAAATGGCATACAATGAAGGCCATTTTGCCATTTTTCTGCATGCCCACCATGAATTTGCTTTCACCTGAGCACTACCAGCCGCAATCGATTGGTTTGTTCAACGCCATTGCCACGCGCATGGGCGCTGCCCTGCCTTGGGCCCGGCATGACGGATGAAAACAGGCTGGTTGCGGTATCCGGCCAAATCTTCAGCGTTCAGCAAACCCGCCTGTACGCTGGGCGCAAACAGGGCGCGATACCATGCGCCATGGTCGCCTTGCAATACCGTGCCAGGATTTACACCATTGAGTATTGTTACCACACTCGCTTGCACCGCTTGATGCGCCAAATCATAGCCTTTGGGCCACGCACGCATTGAAACATACCATGCGGTGGTGTCGCCCGGTTTTTCATCGGGTCGTGTCGGCATCAACCAACCTTTGACCACCTCTTGCAAATAGCCATTGACGACCCATCATATCCATCGACTATTTCAAGTTTATTCTGCCCTACCATTTCACGTATAGTGCGCTCTTTCATCAATCCAGCTTACCCGGCAGCAAGATGGATCTCCACCACAGGCGCTACCGTGTTACACTACGCCGTATCCAATCATCCATTCACTTTTTTCGCGAGGATAGCCATGTCTGAACCCGAAGCTGCCGACGCGGGTCGCGCCTATGCCGGGAGCCTGTTTCTGGTGGTCGCCCCATCTGGTGCAGGAAAATCATCCCTGGTCAATGCCCTGCTGGCACAAGAACCGAGCATTAAACTTTCCATTTCCTTCACCACGCGCCAACCACGGCCGGGTGAAAGCAATGGCCGTGAGTACTTTTTTACCGATGTGCCCGACTTTTTGGCGCGGCGCGACCGGGGCGAATTTTTAGAGTCCGCCGAAGTGCATGGCAATTATTATGGCACCTCACGCATCTTGATCGAAAATGATATCGCCAACGGCACCGATGTGTTACTCGAAATCGATTGGCAAGGCGCACGCCAGGTCAAAAAACGCTTTCCTCACGCCGCCGGCATTTTTATCTTGCCGCCCTCCATCGCCGCACTCGAAGAACGGCTCAAAAAACGCGGACAAGATGAGCCACACGTCATCACACGCCGAACTTTGGCCGCTGGCAGCGAAATTGCGCACGCCCCTGAATTCGAGTATGTTATTATTAACGAAAACTTCGATGTCGCATTGTCTGAAATGAATGCGATTGTTCGAGCAACCCGTTGCCGTTTGCTGCAACAAGCCACACGCAATGCCGCCTTGTTCATACAATTTGGCATACATGTAAATTTAGCATAAGATTGCAACACATTAATAGGAAATATTATGGCCCGTATCAGCGTAGAAGATTGCCTCAAACAAATCCCAAATCGTTTTCAATTGACGCTTTGCGCCACCTATCGCGCACGCCAGTTGTTACAGGGCCACACACCCAAGGTTGAAGCCAAAGACAAACCAACCGTTACCGCATTACGTGAAATTGCCGCCGGCAAAGTGGGTATTGAGATGTTGAAAAAAGTACCGACCTAAAAACTGCCATTGTATAGAATGAAGTAGACGCCCTTTGCGAACATGACTGAACCATCCTTACCCCCTGGCGTCGCTTCTGTCACTCAGCTTACCCAGAAAATCAGTGAGTACATGACACCTGCAGAAATGCAAAAGGTGCGTGATGCTTATCGTTTTTCTGATCAAAAGCATCTGGGGCAGATTCGTAAATCAGGCGAACCGTATATTTCGCACCCGATTGCGGTGGCGGAGATTTGTGCTGACTGGAAACTGGACGCACAAGCCATTATGGCGGCCTTGTTGCACGATGTGATGGAAGATCAGGACGTTAAAAAAGACGAATTGATCGAACGCTTTGGTGCCCCGGTCGCCAGTTTGGTGGATGGTTTGTCGAAACTGGAAAAAATCGAATTCCAAAGCCATGTGGAAGCCCAGGCAGAAAATTTCCGCAAAATGCTGCTGGCCATGGCGCGCGACGTGCGCGTCATGCTGATCAAGCTCGCCGATCGCCTGCACAATATGCGCACGTTGGAGGCTGTTGACCTACAACGACGCCAGCGCATTTCCCGTGAATCACTGGAAATCTATGCGCCCATTGCCCATCGTCTGGGCCTGAACAGCCTCTATCAGGAGATGTCGGATCTGTCGTTGCAGCATTTGTATCCGGACCGTTTTCGTGTGCTGTCCAAGGCAGTGCGTACCGCACGTGGCAATCGCCGCGAGGTTGTCAGCAAGGTGCTGGACAGCGTTGAGCACCGGCTTCGAGAACACGGCTTGGACGCGCAGGTACAAGGGCGGGAAAAGCACCTGTATTCCATTTACCGTAAGATGCGCGAGAAACATCTGTCATTCGCGCAGGTGCATGACATGTTCGGCTTTCGCATTGTTGTCAAAGACACCACCGCCTGTTATGTCGCGCTGGGGCTGCTGCACGGACTCTACAAACCGATTCCCGGCAAGTTCAAGGACTACATCGCGATACCCAAGGCCAATGGCTACCAGTCATTGCACACCACGCTGTTCGGTCCGTTCGGCAGCCCGATCGAAATCCAGATCCGCACAGCGGAAATGCACAAAATCGCGGAAGCCGGAGTCGCCTCGCACTGGCTCTACAAAAGTACCAACACTTCGCTTTCGGAACTGCAGAAAAAAACCCATCAGTGGCTGCAAAGCCTCCTCGAGATGCAGTCGGAGTCTGGCGACTCCGTGGAATTCCTCGAACACCTCAAAGTCGATCTTTTCCCCGATGAAGTGTATGTCTTTACGCCCAAGGGCAAGATCATGTCGCTGCCGCGCGGTGCAACCGCCGTTGATTTTGCCTATGCAGTGCATACCGACATCGGCAACCGCTGTGTCGCCGTCAAAACCAATCAGGAGCTGATGCCGCTGCGTACCGAGCTGCGCAATGGAGACCGTGTCGAGATCATCACAGCCTCACACGCCAAACCAAATCCCCTGTGGCTGAATTTTGTGGCTACGGCCAAGGCGCGCTCCCACATCCGCCATTTCCTCAAAACCATGCATTTCGCCGAATCGGTGCAGCTCGGCGAACGGCTGCTGCTGCAGGCACTGACCAAGTTCAAGACCACACTCGGCGACATCAGTGAAGTGCAATGGAACAAGCTGGTACGCGATTCGAGTGCGAAATCTCGTGACGACATTCTGTCGGATATCGGTCTCGGCAAGCGCCTGGCGGTAGTGGTCGCTCACCAACTCCTGGCTTTAGGCGAACCCCTCACCGCGGATTCACGACCTACCGGCGCAGTAATCGTAAGAGGATCTGAAGGTCTGGCTGTACAGTTTGCCCGCTGCTGCGGCCCCATACCCGGCGATCCGATCATCGGCATCATCAGCAAAGGCCAGGGCATGGTGGTGCATACCCATGACTGTCCGGTGGTCGCCAAAAGTCACCGCGATCCGGAACGCACACTGGACGTGCAATGGGACAGCAGTCCGAAAAAGCTGTTTGATGTCGGCATCCGGCTGGTTGTCGCCAACCAGCGGGGCGTGCTGGCCAAGGTTGCCGCCGAAATTGCCGCCGCAGAGTCGAATATCCAGAACGTCGCGGTAGACCCCGAGGATGGCGGCACTTATACCGGCATGCGCTTCACCGTCCAGGTCATGAACCGCATGCATCTGGCCCGCATCGTGCGCGACCTGCGCAAGATTCCTGAGGTCGTCCGCATCAACCGCGTTAAGGGCTGATTTTTCCCTTTTCATTCCGGACGCCGGTTGCTCGCCTAGGATGTGAGCTTCCAG
>JBKJLF010000719.1:0-10958 GCA_046597185.1 Burkholderiaceae bacterium
GTGCGCGGTTTGGTCGGCAGCAGCCCCATTACCCCCGATTTTGTCATGCGCCTGGGTTATGCCGCAGGCAAGGTATTGGCCAGCGCTGAAAGCGCCCGCCCGACTGTGTTGATCGGCAAAGACACGCGTATTTCCGGCTATATGTTGGAAGCTGCGCTGCAAGCCGGGTTGACCGCAGCCGGGGTCGATGTATTGCTGACTGGCCCGATTCCCACCCCGGCGGTGGCGTATTTAACCCGCGCCCTACGCTTGCAAGCGGGGGTGGTGATATCCGCTTCGCATAATGCCTACCACGATAATGGCATCAAGTTTTTTTCAGAGCGCGGCAATAAATTGCCCGATTCGGTGGAATTGGCGATTGAAGCGGCCATTGATGAGCCGATGCAATGCGTGAGTTCGGATAAATTGGGCCGCGCCCGTCGCATCGACGATGCGCAAGGGCGGTATATTGAATTTTGCAAGAGCACCTTTCCGAATGAGCTGGATTTGCGCGGCATGAAAATCGTGGTCGATTGCGCCCACGGCGCGGCTTACCATATTGCCCCGCATGTGTTGCATGAGCTGGGTGCTGAAGTGGTGTCGATAGGCAATCTACCCAATGGTTTCAATATTAACGAGGGTTGTGGCGCGACCGCGCCCAAGGCGCTGGCAGCGGCGGTATTGCAACACGATGCAGATATCGGGATTGCGCTCGATGGTGATGCCGACCGTTTGATTATGGTCGATGCCAAGGGCCAAATCTATAATGGCGACCAATTATTGTACGTCATCGTCAAAGCTCGGCTGGCTGCCGGGCCAGTGCCCGGCGTGGTGGGCACCTTGATGACCAATATGGCACTGGAAGTAAAATTGCAGCAGTTGGGCGTTGGCTTTGCCCGTGCCAAGGTGGGTGACCGTTATGTGTTGGAAGTGATGCAAGAGCGCGGCTGGATTTTGGGCGGCGAAGGCTCTGGCCATTTGCTGTGTCTGGACAAGCACACCACGGGCGATGGCCTGGTTTCCGCCTTACAGGTCTTGTCCGGTTTGATGCGCAATGGTCAAACCCTGGCGCAAGCGACCGAAGATTTGGTTTTGTTTCCGCAAACGCTGATTAATGTGCGGGTGGCGGCGGACAGCAATTGGCAAGAGAATGCCGCCCTGGTGGCGGAAAAAACGGCGGTGGAAGCCGAGTTGGGCCAGCGCGGCCGGGTGTTGATCCGCGCTTCCGGCACCGAACCCTTGATTCGGGTGATGGTGGAAGCGCAGGATTCGGCACTGGCGCAAAGCTCGGCTAAGCGGATTGCGGCGACCCTGGCTTAACCCAGCGAGTCTCGCAATCCTTTTCGGCTGCGCCATGATTGCGTACTCATTGTGCACTCATTGCGCTGGAGCTGGCTCCTCAAACAAAGCCTTGGCGCAAGCCAGGGCGCATAGCGCGCCCGCATATTGCGCCACAATAAAACTGGCCACATCGGCCATTCGGATGCCGGTAAAGGTATTGGTGAAGCTGCGCGCCAGCGTCACCGCCGGGTTGGCAAAGGAAGTGGAGGCGGTGAACCAATACGCAGCCACAATATACAACGCCACCATCGCCGCACAACTGGCCAAGGGTAATTTGCGGCGGCTAAAGCTTTGAATCGTCAGCACCAAACCAAAGGTTGCGATCAATTCAGCCCACCACAAATTGCTGCCGCTACGCACTTTCAGGCTGCTTTGTTGCACTGCCAGACCAAACATCAGGTGGGTTGCCCACACCCCGCTGATTGCACCAGCAATTTGCGCCGCGCAATACGCCGCCAGCGTGGTAACGCTGATTTCTCGTTGCAAACAGGCTACCAGTGATACCGCCGGGTTGAAATGCGCGCCCGAAATCGGCCCGAACATCATGATCAACACAAACAGACCCGCGCCCGTGGCCAAAGAATTGGCCAGCAAGGCTTGCGCCTGATTGCCAGCGGCCAATTGCTCGGCCATAATGCCGGAACCCGCCACAATCGCCAGCAACAAGCCACTGCCCAGTGCTTCGGCAAATACGCTACGTAGGGATAGCTTCATGATGCATTGGCCCGTTCAAAAATGAAAATAGGAGGCATGGCGTTCTTCTTAGCAGCAACCCTTGGCGGCCACTACGGGAATTCCCAGTGGCATTTTCTCTTTCTGGCGCGGGGCGCAGCAAGCTGAACCCGTTGCCACCGCTTCCACTTTGGAAAAGGTCGGAATTTCACTCAGCGAGTGATAGGCTTCCCACGCAATGCCTTGCGGGTCGGTCAACCAATGTTTGTTTGATTCCATATAGCAGCAGCCCGTACCGGTTTCGGTGGTGACCGATGCGGCATCGGCGGCGTCATAGCGTTGCTTGAGTTCGGCCAGTTCGGCATCGGATTCAACCTGAATCCCGATATGGTCCACGCCGGGCGTGGCACCCCGGGCGGAAATGGCAAAATTGATGCGCGGATCTTCCAACATCCATTTTGCATAGTCGGCTTTTTCAACCGTCGGTGCAGCACCGAATAATTGCGAATAAAAGCGAATATTGGTGGCCAGATCGGCAACGGCCAAGTGCATGTGAAAGCGTTTCATGGTGATCTCCTTGAATGGATGGCGAAAAAGTAAAGTAGGTCGATAAAAATGGTGGATTTGGTTTAGCAACAACTGCCCGAGCCTTGGCAACAGTTTTCAGTCAAAAATGCCAGCAGCGAATTCATACAATCAAAGCGTGCGGTGTAAATTTGGAAGCGGCCTTCAGAACGTGCTTCGATCAAACCCGCGTGGCTCAATTCTTTTAAGTGAAACGATAGCGCAGATGGCGCAATCTCCAGCGCCCCCGCGAGCGCGCCCGCGTTCATGCCAGGCGGGCCCGCCACCACCAGCGCGCGGTACAGGCGCAAGCGCGTCACTTGCGCCAGCGCCGCCAGCGCGCGCACGACTTGCTCTTCGCTGAGCGTGACAGTGAGGGTGATTTTGGCGATTGGGGCGATTGGGGGGATGGGGGGCGTCGTCATGTCCGGCTCAATTCAAAGAGATTCGTTTCAATGGTTCGATTATTCAATAAATATTGAAGTGACGCAAGCGAAATTTTCGCGTATTTAAAAAAACAGCGCAAAAACAGCGCAAAAACAGCGCAAAAATCAGTATGAAGCTGCTTAGCTCGCTGGTGCCAACAAGGGTAAATCCAGCGTAAAACAAGTGCCTTGCCCCGGCGTACTTTCGACCCGAATCGTGCCATTTAACAGTGAGCTGACGATATTGTAGCTGATCGACAAACCCAGCCCAGTGCCGCCTTGCCCCATTTTGGTGGTGAAAAATGGTTCAAAGATGCGTTTCAGATGTTGCGCTTTGATGCCTTTGCCATTATCGCGAAATTCAATCAATACCCGCTCCGGCACGTCCTGGCGCGCGCTCAGGTGCATGATGCCGCCAGTGCTGCCCTCATCAAACGCATGTAGCAAGGCATTGTTGATCAGGTTGGTTATGACTTGCCCATACGGCCCCGGATAGCTGTTGAGGCTGATATCATCGGCGATATCGATTTCAATATGATGCCCACCAAGGCGTATCTGGTTCATCACCGTGGCGATGATTTCATGCGTGGTATGGGCCAGATTGAAAATGCGTTGGTGCGCAGCCGTGCGATCCACCGCCACTTGTTTAAAGCTCGCCACCAATTCGGCCGCATTGGTTAAACCGGGCATGATGACGCTGGACGCTTCGTTGGAATCATTTAAAAACTCTTGCAAGTCGCTACGGCGTAATTGTCCGCGCGTGACTTTGTCTTCAAATTGTTGCGTTTTGTCTTGCAACGCGGTCAGCATCAGCAAACTATTGCCAATCGGGGTATTGAGTTCATGCGCCACGCCCGCCACCATCGAACCCAGGGCCGCCAGTTTCTCTTGTTCCACCAGCCGGGCCTGGGTTTCTTGCAGTTGGCGGTAGGCATTGGCGTTATCCAGCGCAATCGCGCCATAGGCACACAGGTTGCGGAAAATCAGGCGCTCGCGTTCGTTATAGGCGTATTCGAGCTGTGATTGCACCACCATTACGCCCAATAAGCGGTGATCCACAATCAGCGGCAAATACAGCGCACTGCGCAAATTGCGTCGTAGCAGGCCCGATTCCGGCAGTGCGTGTTTGGCATCGAGCATGATTTCCTGGCGCTCGCGCGCGGTGCGGGCAGTGTTGGAATGGGCTGAATCGAGTGCGATCACATGCATTTCCATGTTTTTGCCATGTTCCCGCCCAAACGCCAGTTCCAGTTGCCCGGTTTCGCGGTTGTGGCGGTAAATGATGACGCATTGCGCATCGATCAAATGTACCACGTGTTGATACAGGGTATCGAAGGTGACGTGTAAATCCAGGTTGGCGGTAATGTCGCGCCCGATGCGGCCCAATTCACGCAGGGTTTCTGCTGAATGCGCCAAATCGCCGTTGGCCCGGTTCAAGTCTTGATTGGTTCGCACCAATTCATGTTGATTTTTCTCCAGTTCCTGGGTGCGCTGCCTGACCACGTTTTCCAGTTGCACACGCTTGAGGTATAAGTAGCGGGTGCGCATGTGTACCAGGGCGATGATCAGAATCAAGCCCAGCAAGGCCATCAGGCTGCGATTCCACCAGGTTTGATACCATGCAGCGGCCACGTCGATGGCGATATTGATTTCCTGGTCGGCCCATTCGCCATCCCGGTTGGAACCGCGTAGCCGCAAGCGATAGTTGCCGGGTGCTAAATTGCTGTAAGAGGCGAGGCGGCGTGTGTGGTCACTCTCAATCCAGTCGCTGTCGTAACCTTCGAGGCGATAGGCGTAGTGATTGCGATCGGGCGCAGAAAAATCAAGTGCCGAGAACTCGACCTGAAGGCTGTTGGCATGGGGTAGAATCTGTAGCTGCCGACTATTCTCGTCCAGTTGATTGAAGCGACTCGCGGCCAGGCTTTGTCCGCCGATTTTGACATCCGTAATCACCAGCGGCGGACGATAAGTCCATTTGCGCAATAAATTGGGGCGTATTACCGTAATACCGCCATTGGCACCAAACACCAATTCACCCTGGGGCGTGGCATCGCAAGCGCCACTCCAATAGGTGCTGTGGACCGCACCGTCGGCGCGTTGGATGGTGCGAACCGTCAATTGTTCCGGTTCAATCCGGGCGATGCCATCGTCGGTGCTGGCCCAAATATTACCAATCCCGTCCGCCACCAGGCAATTCACCGCTTCGTTGGGCAAACCCTGGCTGGTGCTGATGCGGCGAAATTGGGGCTGCGTCCCTTCGCGCTCCAAAATATTAATCCCACCGCCCAAGGTGGCTACCCACAAATGCGCACGCCGATCAAATAGCAAGGAAGTAATGGCACCCGATGCCAGGTCTTTGGGATTGTTGGGGTTGGGCATAAACTTGCGCACGCTATGGCTGATCGGATCATATTGATTTAAACCATTGCGGGTGCCAATCCAGATCAAGCCATCCGGCCCGTGCTGCATGGTGGTAATGCGCATGTCGCCAAGCTGTTCTGTGCCTTGCGGATGGATGCGGGGGAGGGGATGGCTTGCCGTTAAATCGAATTGCCATAAGCCATCGTTGGCACCTAAAAATAGCATATTTCCATGCCGCAGCAGGGCGCGCACGGATGCATCAATCTTGCGCCCCGGAACCTGGACGCGCTGCAACACACTGCCATCGGCCTTGGCCCGGTACAGTCCGCGATCGGTGCCTAAAAAAATGGTATCGGGGCCAGTGGTGAGCAAAGCCCAAATCCGGTTTTTTTGTAGCGCGCTTTCCGGGTTGGCGGGGTCGGGCCGCAAACTGCGGATCATGCCATGCTCGGGATGGATGATATTCACGCCATTGCTATGCAAACCTAACCAGATATTGCCGTTTGGCAGGCTGAGAACGGAGCGAATATCCGGGTCGGATAATTTGATATTGTTGCTTTGCAAGCCAAAAATCGATAGCACGGCATGATTGCTGATATCGTGCCGACTCACCGCGCGCGTGCTGGCAACCCATAGCAAACCGGATTGGTCTTGCAACATGGCAAAGATGGAATCGTCGGCCAAGCCCGTGCTGCGGCTGGGGTCGTGCCGCATGCGCTGTATCTGGTTGGATTGATTATGGTGGATCAGAATACCATGGCCAAAGGTGCCAAACCAGATTTCGCCGGGGCGCGGTTCGATAATTGAGAGTATCCAGTCACTGCCCTGATTGGTTCCATCCGCAGCCAAGGGCTGCAGATTCTGATGCCGTGCATCAACCCAAAACGCGCCATGGGTCGCTGTACCCACCCAAATACGTCCGTCCGTGGTTTGGTAAAGTTGGGTAATGGGTAAGCTTTCCTGATTTGAGGGGAAGATCTCTTTAAATTGGACGCCGCCTGGTGGCCGATAGAGTAATCCTGTCTGCGTGCCTAACCATAAACCACCATCTTTGGCGCGCAAAATGGCGCGCATCCGGCGATCCTTTAATAGATTGGATTCATTGCTACCGTGATTGAATTGTGAAATCTTTGATGTTGTATTGTTGATATAATTTAAGCCGCTATTGGTTCCCACCCAAATCCCGTCTTCATCATCACTGGCGATGGCATTGACGCTAATATGGGATATGCCATCGGGGCCGACCGGGAAGCGGGTAAAATAATCGTGTTCTGGCTCGTAGCGTGCCAGGCCGCCAGCGCTGGTGCCGATCCACAAGCGGCCATGGGTATCGACGTGCAAGCTTTGGATGTTGATATCAGGCAAGCTGTGGGGGTCGTTCATTTGTGGCTTATAGATGCGAATTCGATAACCATCCCAGCGCGCCAGACCATTGGGGGTTGCTATCCATAAAAAACCGACTTTATCTTGCGCCAGTGCTGTGTTAAAACCACGTGGCAAGCCTTGCTCTGAGGTAATGTGTTGGAAGGCAGGATCAGCCAGACTGGCCCAGCGATCCTGGGTGCTTGCATGGCTCCCATGCGTGAGCAAAGCCCAGCAAACCAGGGTGCGCAGAATACTGAACCAACAGAAAGCGGGAAAGCGAATGGTCATTGTCAGTCAGGCCGGGAAGTCGAGCTTGGTTGAAATTGTTAAAGAGTGCAAATTTTACACCAGAATGCGACGGCAGATGATATAAACTTTGGCGTGGATACGATATCTATTCGGGTGGCTTGAATGGTAACTATTTTTTTCACCACCGTGTTTCACTATCTTTCCACGATACAATCGAGCAGATGCCTGATCGATGCGTCCGGTGGGTTGTGCGACAAAGGCAGCATGCCGTTTTATAATGAATTGAGTAATTTGGTCAAGCAATGAGTTTGCCATCAAATGGAGATGATTGAGGTGTTAAGATGAATCCGGTAGAACCGCAAGAAGCGGATCAAGGCAATCCGAAATTTGGTCGATTGCTCTTGGTATTGGTCGCTGCTGTGCTCTTGATAGGGGTGATTACCTTTGCATCTGAAGCGCTCCTTGGATGATGGTTGGAGTTGATTTATGGATTTAGAAGGTGCTGTAGGCGGCGATGCACTGGCGCGCCACATTGCGCATGCATTACAGTGTGAACGAATGGCACAGGCCTTGGCCCATGCCGATAGTGATATCGCCAGCCGGATTGATACCGGGGAAGTGCCGGGCTTTGTGGAACGCTTTCTGGAGCACCAGTGGCGTCAGGTATTGGCACGTGCTTATGATCAAACCAGTGCCGGGATTGAACACGATATTTGTCAAACCAGTGGGGCCGATAGCCATGCGCAAGTGCAAGCGCTGATTGCGCCCTTGCTCAAAGCCATGGATGATTTGATTTGGACCACGCAACCCAAGTTTTTGGCCGAGCATTGTCAAATGGTTCTGGGCCGTTTGAATAGTTTGCTGCCTGTGTTGGAGCGCGGTTTGAATGAGATTAAATGGGCCGGGCCAGAGCGTGAGGAATTTCTTGCCCGTTTGGCCGAACGCCATGTTTCGGTGGCGCGTGGCCCGGTGTCAGATCGGCGGCGCATTGAGTTGGCGGTGGATGCGGTGCAAAAGTCAAGCGAGCGGCGTTGGGAGCACGAGAGCCAAATGCAAGCGCGCGAGAAAGATCCGGCCCGCGCTGCGGTGAATGCGATTGTGATGGGAACCTGGGTTGAATTACTCAATAGCGATGAAACCGCTTTGCATTACTATAAGCTGGCATGGATTAGCCCGGCGCGTACCATGTTTATTTTTATCGAGCGCGACGGACAAGCCTTCTTTTCACTGGCTGCCGAAAAACTGATCCAATACATGCAAGACCAAAGCGCCCGTATTGTGCAAGACAAGGGAGCCCCGCGCTAAGCCCTGGCGCATACGCTTGGCTGGCAGCTTATTTTTTCAATTTCTTTTTTTCGGCCCCGGTGAACAGAAAATCGACTTGTGGCGCGCGCCCTGAAATGATATCGGCAATCGCCAAACCGGAGCCGCAGCCCATGGTCCAGCCCAAGGTGCCATGCCCGGTATTAAGATACAGATTTTTGATGGCGCTTTGGCCAATATAAGGCACGTTGGAGGGGGTGAGCGGGCGCAAACCGCTCCAATACACCGGGTTATCAAAATCACAGGCAGTCGGAAACAGTTCGCGTGCGCGCCGGGTAATGGCTTGGCAGCGGGTGTGATTGAGTTCGCGCCCGTAGCCGTCCAGCTCGCAGGTGCCCGCCACGCGTAGACGCTCACCCAGGCGCGAGAGTACCAGTTTATATCCATCGTCGGTGAGTGACACGCTGGGTGCGGCGTCAGGATCGATCACGCGGTAGGTGGCTGAATAGCCTTTGCCAGGGTAAATCATCAATGAAATCCCCAGTGGTGCGAGGAGTGCTTGGGAAAAGCTGCCCATGGCCACCACAAAAGCGTCGGCGGCCAAGGTTTGATGGCGACCCACTTCATCAATCACTTCAACCGAATCGACCCGCCGTGCAGCAGCGCTGCCGTGAGCCAGCAAGCGGGTGACGCTGGTGTTGAAACGAAATTGCACGCCTGCCTGGGCCGCCGCGGCGGCCAAACCGGTGGTAAATTGCCAGACATCGCCGGATTCATCGGTTGCGGTAAAATCACCGCCCACGATTTTGTCTGCGATAGGGCGTAAAGCAGGTTCAATCTTCAACACGGCTTTGGCATCAATCGAATGGCGTGGGCAACCCAGTTCGCGCATCAGGGTGGCGGCGGGCAAAGAATGGTCGAACTCGGCTTGATCGGTATAGAAATGCAAAATGCCACGGTTCAGGCAATCGTATTCAATCCCGGTTTCCATGCGTACCTGTTGCAGGGTTTGGCGGCTGTATTCGGCCATGGCGACAATTTGCCGAATATTCCATGCGGTGCGCGCGGGCGTGCATTCGCGCAAAAAAGCCAGACCCCACATCCATTGCAACCATTCCGGCCGAAAGCGGTAGAGCAGGGGCGCATCTTCCTGCCCCAACCATTTAATGATTTTACCCGGGGCCGCCGTATTGGCCCACGGCTCGGCGTGGGACACCGAAATTTGGCAGCCATTGGCAAAACTGGTTTCCTGGGCCACCCCCGGTTGCCGCTCGATCACGGTCACTTCATGCCCGGCTTTTTGCAAAAACCAGGCGCTCGCGGTGCCGATAATACCTGAACCCAATACGATGACTTTCATGTTCCCGCTCCCCGGATGATGTTGATTTTGATTGTAATACGCATGGCAAGGCGGGGCATGCCTTTTCTAAAATCGTAGTGTTGTCTTTTTGCAATTCGGGGGAAGAGGCGTTGTTTTCATGTGTTTCCTGTGATGGATCGGCACTTTTTCCATGCAGCTAAAGGGCAGGCAGGCGCAATAGTGGTCGGATGCGCATTTTTTTTGCGGCGCACCATGAATTCGCCCGACTCACCTGATATGCTCGCTGCAGGAATGTCACCATCGTTTAATTATTATTACTATGTCCACTATTCGTACCGTCGCTGATCTTGCAGGCGTGTCCACCGCAACCGTTTCCCGCGTCATGAATGAACCCGGGAAAGTACGCGAACCCACGCGCTTGCGGGTTGAGGCGGCCATGCGTGATTTAAATTTTTCGCGCAATGCCTTTGCTGCCTCACTGGTTACCCAACTGTCCAATTGCATTGGCTTGATCGTGGCCAATTTGTCGGGCGCTTTTTTTGCTCCTTTAATTAATAAAGTTGAAGAAGTGGTGAGTGGGAGCGGTAATTTTTTGGTCATTAGCTGCAGCAAGGATACGCGTGCCGAAGTGGAGGGCGCGTTACAGTTTTTACGTCAACGCCGTTGTGATGCGATTATTTTATTTCCGGCCCAACTGACTGATCAAGACTTGCATGCCGCCATGAGCGCCTACCCGAATCTGGTGCTGATTCATCGCACGGCACCGGGTTTTGAACAGCGTTGCATACAAATCGATAATCATGCTGGTGCCAGGCTGGCGGCGCGCTATTTAATCGATTGCGGTCATCGCGAATTTGGCATCATCAGTGGGCCAGCCACCAATGTTGAAAGCAATCAAAGGCTGGCCGGGTTTATTGAAACGCTGGCAGCGGCCGATATTCACCCGCCGCCACAACTGGTGTATGAAGGTGATTTTCAACTCGAAGCCGGGCGGCGCGGCATGGCGGAGCTGTTGGCCAATAATCGGCCCTTCAGCGCCGTGTTTTGTCTCAATGATCAAATGGCATTTGGCGCACTCGATTATTGTCGTGCCGTGGGCATCGATGTACCGGGGCAGATTTCGATCATGGGTTTTGATGACGTTGAATATTCCAATCTGGTGCATCCGCGCTTGACCACCATCAGCCATCCCATCAGTGAACTGGCACAAATTGCTGCTGAAATTGCGCTGCGTCTGGCGGCCAGCCAGTCAGTGCAAGCAGCACAACCCTTGCTGGTGCCCAAACTGATGATTCGGGATTCGGTGCGGCATTTTCGTCAGGAAAATCGTTCTTAAGTGAAGCCGCATCAGACCTGTTATTTGATTTGGTGCGAGTTATACTAATTTATTTCAAAAACTAGTATAACTTGAGTGTTGA
>JBKJLF010000760.1:0-3336 GCA_046597185.1 Burkholderiaceae bacterium
GTGGAAGCGTGAAAGGCAATTACGATGTGGATTTGTACGGTAAAAATGAATGCGGACCGTACGGGGTGAAAAAATTACGGGAAATCCAGGTGTTTCGTAGCGCCCCTGGTGCCAGTACAGCCAGGTAAGCCGGTTTAACATGATCCAGCAAAAAGCGCCGCCGCCATCCCAATGATCAGGATGGCGGTCCGCGGCGTCTGATGTGGCTTAAGCCAGCACTTGCGAATAACGTACTTCTTGCAGGCTGACGCCGCCCAATTCAAAGCGGGTTAGCGAATCGGCCTGGCGTACAAAGCCGTGTGCCTCGTAAAAATGCAGGGCGCGGGTATTGTCGGCAATCACCCACAGGCTGACCGATTGCGCCCCGCATTGCTCAGAAAAATCCCGCACCGCATGCCACAGTTGGCCGCCTATGCCTTGTCCCCAAGATTCGGGAGCCAGATAAATCGCCCAGATTTCAAAATCCTGCGGTAAAGCGCCTTCATCCCGGCTCGGGCCAATTGCTGCAAACCCGGCGATGCGGCCATTTTGCTCGGCCACCATGACTTTCGGCGCGCCTTTGGCAATCGCCGCCTGCCACATTTTGCAACGGGCATCGACCGATAAACTGGCCAGATAGCTGGCAGGTAGAAAGCTGGCATAGGCATGTTGCCAGGATTTGACATGGGTTTGGGCAATGGCGAGCGCGTCAGCGGCCAGGGCGGGACGAATGATCATGATGGGGAATGTGGGCAAAAACCCCCAGTTTACCGGAAATGCCCGGAGAATGGGGTAAAAAAAGCCCCGCAAACTGGAGAGAATGCGGGGCATAACATAGATAATCCACTTACTCTATACAACCGCCTACCAACAAATTGCCACAACAATTTGCTGTCTACTGCTTGAAGCTTGCTGCTTACTGCTTACTGCTTACTGCTTACTGCCTTAAACTGCATTGCTGCATTGTTTTCACAGTGCAGCCACTATACCGGATGAGTTTTTTAGGCGCAATCGGCCGAAAGTATGAGTGCGCAGTTTTTATTTCATGAGAAGTCGCATTCTGGCCCCTGCCAAGCAAAGGGCGAGCACTGTTTTGCTGCGCTCTGATGCGGTGGGGCCAGATTAGTTGTTGCAAGCCACGCTATTTTTGCCTTTAAAAATTTAAATATTACTTTTGATAAAGGATTGAGGGGCGGATACTCTTGGTGGAAGCACCCGAATTTCAAGTGCTTTGAAGTCATTGAATGCGCTATTGGTTAACTTTTTTCAATGCTGATCCGGAGATATGCAATGAGTCATTCCGAAGTAGCCCATGCCCCCGACCCGGCAGAAGTCAAGCGGATTGTATTTGCCAGTTCTGTTGGCACCATCATCGAGTGGTACGACTTTCTGATCTACGGCACCGCTGCCGCACGGGTGTTCAATAAATTGTTTTTTCCCGCCACGGACCCGTTCGTAGGTACGCTGGCGGCACTGGGCAGCGCGGCTGTGGGCTTTTTTGCCAGGCCGTTTGGTGGGGCCGTGTTTGGCTACTTTGGTGATCGGCTGGGGCGCAAGTCGATGCTGCTGGTGACGCTGGTGACGCTGGTGACGCTGGTGACGCTGGTGATTATGGGGCTGGGCACCTTTGCCATCGGCTTGTTGCCAACCTACGCACAGATCGGCGTCTGGGCAACGGTTCTGCTGGTTCTACTGCGTATCATTCAGGGCATAGGCTTGGGTGGCGAGTGGGGCGGGGCGGGGCTGCGCTGATGGTGCTGGAGCATGCGCCGCCAAACCGACGTGGCTTGTGTGGTAGCCTGGTACAGGTTGGCTTTCCGATTGGGCTCATTCTGGCGTCCGGTGTGTTTGCCCTGGTATCCAAACTGCCGGAAGCCGATTTCTTGTCGTGGGGCTGGCGTATCCCGTTTCTTTCCAGTATTGTTTTGGTGGCCGTGGGGAGTTTCATTCGCATGCGCGTTTCCGAGTCGCCCGTGTTTCTTGAAATGAAAGCCAAGAAACAGGTGTCCAGCAACCCGTTTGCCGATGCCATTTTCAATCACCCGAAGAATTTTTTCATCGCCATCGGCCTGAAGCTGTGCGAGGTATCATGGGTGTATATGTTGACGGTGTTCATGGTGGTGTACGCCACCAAGAAACTGGGTTTGTCGAAAGCGTTGATGTTGCAAGCGATTATGATTGCGGCAGCGATTGAAATCGTCATGATCCCTTTGTTTGGCCATTTGTCCGACAAGTTTGGTCGTCGCCCGTTTTACTTCGCCGGTACGATTTTTACCATCTGCTTCGCTTTCCCACTGTTTTGGTTGCTGGAATTGCGCGATCCCTTCATCGTCATCGCCGCCACTGCGGTTGCATTGAGCTTTGGCCACGGCCTTATGTTTGGGCCAGAGGCGACGTATTTTCCGGAATTGTTCGGTGCGCGCGGTCGCTACACCGGGGCGTCGTTGGGTTTTCAGGTCTCGGCGGCCATTGGCGGCGGCCTCTCGCCGATTTTGGCAACCTTGCTGGTGGAGCGCTTCGGTGGTACGGCGGGGGTGTCGGTGTTGCTGATCGGCGTGGCGCTCATCACCATGGTTGCGGCGTTCTTTGCGCACGAAACTCGCGACCAATCGATTGCCGAATTGTAGTTGCGAATTGTCGTTGTGAATTGACGCTGCCCAATGGATTGCCAGCTTCGCCATCAAGTACTGAGCGTGCTTGATGGCGTGCTGCGCCAGTTTTTTCGCTGATTCGGCTTACTCTGGCGTTGTGTCGGCGCTTTGCTGCGCTGTTTGGCGATAAAACGCTTCTACCTTGCCTTTGACTTTGACCAGCATCGGCCTGCCCCGGCGATCACGGGCTTTGCCTGCGGCGACCATGATCCAGCCTTCGCTGATGCAATATTCTTCAACATCCATGCGCTCTTTGTCATTGAGTTTGATGCCCACTTCGTGTTCAAACACGGCGGCAAGGTGATAAGGGCTCTTTGGATCAACGGAGAGCCGATCAGGCAATGGCGGGGGTGTGGTGATATCGTTCATAGTTGGTTTGGGGAGATAAGGAGTGGTTGATGGGGCGCGATTATCCCTTAAAAAACCGATTATGGCAACACAAAGCCTTGTCTAATGAGGTATGAGCCTGAACGAAGGCGGTATTTCCAAGCACAAATGAGCCTGAAGAAGTAATTTTGGACAAAATGGAAGAATGAGTTGATCATCTGCGATGGTGATCAATATGAATGAAGCAAAACTTTGCACGATAGAACAAATCGAGCAATTTCTGGCGGCGAGTACCGATATCCGGTTTTCGGCGCATGGCGACGACCTGGATCGTTACGCGCATATTAGTGGGGTTCTCAAGCGCTTTGACTATCCTCAG
>JBKJLF010000811.1:0-3008 GCA_046597185.1 Burkholderiaceae bacterium
GTGGAAGCGGTGGCGCTGCAACTGATGCTGGATGCACGGCTAACACCTACCAAGCGGCGGTAACTGCCCGCCTGCTGAAAATCATAACGCACAGTTTGGCCGCGTTGATCCGTTACATTCGTATAAAGCGGGGCGTCATTATAGGTAAAATTCTCAAACTCTTCATTGTTGTCGAAGCCGCTGTGCAATACTCTTTTGTTCGAATCGTAGCTGTAACGGGTCATGCGCACCCCATCCACGCTAATGCCGGTCAGGAGCAGTTTATCCAGTGGATCTTCATAATGATATGTCCTGACTGCGCCCACGGTGCCCACCGGGGGCGTTACCTTGGTCAGGTTGCCATAGCTATCATAGGCATAGTTCCACACACTGCCTGCGGAATCGGTCACGCTGGTGGCGTGGTTAATCGACCAGCCAAAAACCAGGGTTTTGCCATTTCGCGCCGTCACGGTTAGCGACTTCAGGGTAAAACCATCATAGATCCAGGCAAAGGTATAGAGCGCCACGCCGTTTTCATAAATCGACACCAGATTTTTGTTGGTCAGATCGTAGTTATAAGTGCGCTGACCGATTACCACCGTAATCAAATTTCCGCTTATTGGCACTTGCAAATAGCCTGCGGTACTGGCTGCGCCATCGCCGGGGTAATAGTTGGGGTAGCCGCGATAAAAGTATTGATAAGTTTTGCCGTCGGGGAAGGTCACAATGAAATAATAGGGTTGATTGCCCTTGGCCGGGAAGCGTGAATCATAGACCGTTTGCGCTGACACTTCCAAGGGCAAATAGTCAAAGGAAGCATACCAGCGTGGCCCAAAGATGCGCCCAACGCGCGAACTTGGCAGCGAGCGATAGGTGCGCACCTGAGACAGGTCGGCCAGGGAGGCGTCGGTGAAGTCGGATTCTTTCAGGAATTTTTCGCCCGTACCGATGATGACCGGGTGGCTGGTTTGGGGGGAGCTTTTGGTGTCACCACACTCTGCTGCGGGGGAATTGCTGATGCCGCTGGCCGTTTCTGGCTGATCCGTATTGGGGCCACGAATGCCAAAATTGCCGGGGATGGGGTTGACACCGGTGTCGATGATGGCACCGGAATGGTTAAAGTTGCCATAATCCGTCGGGCGACTTGCTGTCACAGTGACTGTCCCAGCATCAATGATATCTTGCGCGCAAGCAAGCAAAGGTGACAGGGTTAGCAATGCGAACAAGGTGATGCGACATTGCGCAAGCAATGGTGTAATTAATTTTATAAACATGGGAGTTGTTTTCAAAGAGTCGGTGAAAAGGCGCGCTGGCTGCTCAATACGCTTCAACAAATTCGGTGTGCAATTGGGGCGGTTGCCCATGAATATTGGTATGCTCTTCGATATAAAAGCCCTGCTTGCCATCTTGTTCTACCGCATGCAGAATGCAAGATTTGCCCAATCCAGCCGCGTAGTATAATTTGGCCCCCTTCTTCACGACGGGGTCGGATGATGCCTTGCCAGCAGGGGCCAATATGCCGGATTTTACATCCAGCGTGGTTTCCTTATTGTCGGCAAGGGCCAAAATGGCCGTATCTTTTAAGCCAGCGAAGGCAATGCTAAAACCATCTTCTTTGATGGCGACCTTGGTAACGCCACACAAGGTTTGTGCCGCTACATCATTACCCAGCACCGCCACCAAGCACCCCGCGATGATGCCAAACTTCAATTTTGCATACATAAAACCACCATTTATAGATTATTAAAATAAATTTTTCGCAAATAGTACCATGGCTAATCAGCCCAATGCAAGCAACATTACTTGGTCATATTGCAAAATCACGACAATGGCTTAGGAAAGGTAAATGCAACGCCGTTTTACGACAAATGCCTTATACCAAGCGGCTTAACACCTCATCCAGCGCGGCTTGATCCAGTGGCCCGGCTTGGCGCAGTGCTGCCAATAGCGCCAGTTCGTGCTGGGCAGATTGGCTCAAAGCCTCGCTGCTGCTTGCCGCATCCCCCATGCTGGCCAACAAATATTGCACCGCCAATTTATTACGGCTGGTCTGGCTGCGGTAATGGCGTAACAATTGGGCTTCGTCCTGGCTCAGGCTGGCAGTGGCATGCTGTTCGGTAATGACGAATAACACATCGACCCCTAATGCTGCGGCCTGGCGCAAATAGCCTGCGTCCGGTATGCGGCTGTCGCGCTCATAATTGAGTTGAGAACTTTTCGATATCGCACAAGCGTCCGAAAATTGGTCTTGTGTGTAGCCCAAGCGCTTGCGCTCGCTGCGTAATCTTGTGCCAAAAGTGTTCATTCGTCGTATTTTTCAGTTTACAGTTGCAATTAATTGCGATATTATGGGCGCTTGTCGGTTCCGCAACTGGTGAAATGGGTTTGGAATCGGCAAAGCGGCGGTGCCAAGGGGCTATTTTGCCAGTAAGCCTGCCGTTGTACCAGCAAGATGTGATGGATATAAGCCGTCATTGTTTGATTCTCTATTTGATTTGGGGTCGGGTGGTTAGCGTCACCTGGCCCATTTTTTGCGCACGCACGTGCGTGGCCTTCAAGCGGCGTTGAATTTAATTGTCAATGCGGTTATCGAAGGGCATATGATCTTTAACAAACGAATAGGTAAGCTGCTCCAGATCGGCGAATCGTCCCAGATAACCCTTTGGGTCTTCCGTCAGCAACACCCGCAACCACGCTGTGGTGAGCACATCACACGCCAGCACAAAGGTGGTATCGGGCAAATTCAGCGAGGTAAAACCGGCTACATAATCCATAAATGACTTCAACCCGGTATTGTCCATATCAAAGCGCAAGCCTTGGTCGAAGTGATGGGTGAGGCGGTCAAAATCATCAAATATTTGGCCGAGTTGTTCGGTTGAATTTTGCATTTCCTTGGCCAAAAACAATAACTCCGCCAATTGGCGCACGGCTTTGGCTTTGCGTGCCGACATGGAGTGGGGGCCGAAGATGGCTTCTTCAGGGAAATTGCGCTCCATATAAATGGCCAGAACTGGCGTCAGGTTTTGCAT
>JBKJLF010000049.1:0-24203 GCA_046597185.1 Burkholderiaceae bacterium
CCTTGTTCTGGCCGCCACGGTATCGCCCGGCGCAAACAAGTCAGCTCGTTGGTGTAGGCGGCGTGCTCGCCCTCGCTGCTCAGGTAATTATTGTGCGCTTTGTGGGTCGCGCTGATGACAAAAAATTCATTATCCGCCGCGCCGCCTTCCAGGCTTTGGCCCACATAATCTTTGGTTAAACGAAACCAGCGCCCCGGCTGCACGCCACGGTGGTCACCTTCGGCGTGAAACAGTTTGCCTTGGCATTCAATTTGTTCCATGCGGCGGCGCGCTATATTACGGCCATCGGCTTCGTTTTTGTAGCCGTATAAGCCTTCGTATTCGTACACCTCCACCTTGAAGGACGCATCGCCTTGGTCCATCTCCGAGGTTTCGGAAAGCCGCTGCGGTGTGGGGGATTTGAAATCGTAATTGGATAAGGCCACCTTACCTGACACCACTTGCCGCACGGGGGAGAAACGGCCAATTTTGTCCAGTTTGTTGGCCCCGCCGTCGTGGTGCCAAGCAATTTCAGGGTCGCCGTCTATCGGCTCGCAGGCGGTGGAAGTGCTTGAAAGAATAAGTTTATGACTGTTTAAAGTGTGTTCGTAGTAATAGTGCCACCCCATGCGTTCCCACTGGCGGTGCAGATAGTTGTAGTCGGTTTCGTCATACTGCACGCAAAAAGTTTGTACCGGGTCGGGCTCCTGGATGCGCAGGTCGGCAACGGTAATGCCTATTTCGAGAAACATTTCTTTGGTTTGTTGCTCAATGCTTTGCTCGTGGAAGATGTGGTAGTCCTTGCGCAAGTCGAAAAACCTGAGCCAGGGTTTGAGCACCATTTGGTAGACCGCCGCGCCGTTGACGATGCGCTGCAAGGCAAATGCATGGCAATAACCGTTGAAGTAGCGGCTATTGCCCTTGGCGCGTAACAGTTCTACACACACCATTTTGGCCATCATATCTTTTAATTCGATGGTGGTATCGTCCGAGAGTGCGGTAACGGTGTAGATGAAATCAGCGGAAACGGGTTCAAAGGCGTGTAGTTCATTTACCAAAAGGCCTGCGCTGGGGCCGTCGTCATGCGGGAAGTACAGTTTCAGCAGGCGATTGCCGCCTTTTTTCATGAGTGAAATGATGAGATCGGTCGCACTGGCCATGGGCTTGTCCTTTGATGTTACTCTTAAGGTATTTAACCGCGCGATTCTAGCATATTTAATAAATTAAACGAATTCGCAGTAATAGACTCATACTTTAGCTAGCTTAGCAAGCGCGATTCCGCCCGCATCACGCCGTCTTTGGTGCCGCGCAACACCACTACGTCCCCGGCTTCAAAGATAAAATCCGGCCCCACTTCAAGCCGATTTTTGCCGCGTCGCACCAAGTTCACCTGAGCACCAGTTTCCTGCAAGGCAAAATCGGACAGTGGCTTGCCGATGGCTTCGGCACTGTCCGACAACAGCACCGAATGCAAACGTATCTGACCATATTCATCATCATCCTGTTGATCCCCTTCGCCCGGAAAAAACCCGCTCAGCATCGCATAGCGCTGATTGCGTGCCTTTTGCACCACATGTACCACCCGACGCAAGGGAATGCCCAGCATCACCAAGGCGTGCGAGGCCAACATCAAACTACTTTCCAGCGCTTCCGGTACCACTTCGGCGGCTCCTGCGGCTTTGAGCTTGTCCAAATCAGTATCATCGTAGCTACGCACAATCACTTGCAGCAGCGGCGCAATTTCATGCACCAAGTGCAAAATCCGAATCGCTGACTGGGTATCTTCATAAGTAATCACCATCGCTGCGGCACGCAAAATACCCGCCGCCATTAAACTCTCGCGCCGCGCTGCATCGCCATACGATACATTCGCCCCCGCAGCACGCGCCTCATGCACTCGCTCGGGGTCGGTATCGAGCGCATGGTAGGGCACTTTTTCCGCCTCCAGAATTTTGGCCAGGCTTTGCCCATTGCGCCCAAAACCGGCAATAATCACATGCTTTTGATTGGCCATGGTGCGGGATGCAATTTGGGTCAGGGCCAAAGATTGCATCATCCAATCGTTATCCGACAGTTTTAATACGATTTGATCGGATTTGGCAATAATAAAGGGGGCCAGCAACATTGAAATCACCATCGCGGCCAAAATCAATTGCAAAGTCATGTCGTTGACCACATTCAAGCCGCCCAGCAAGGTCAACAAAACAAACCCAAATTCCCCCCCTTGAGCCAAGGCCAAACCGGTTCGCATGCTGGTGCCATCGGACGCCCCAAACATCTTCCCTATCAAGCCGATAATACTGAATTTCAACAGAATGACCCCTGCCAAAATGGCCAGCACCACCCACCATTGACGCAACACCAAAATCAAATCAAGCTTCATTCCCACGGTTACAAAAAACAATCCAAGCAACACATCACGAAATGGTTTAATATCTTCTTCCACCTGATGCTTAAATTCGGTTTCTGAAATCAACATCCCTGCCACAAACGCCCCCAAGGCCAACGATAAACCCGCAATTTCGGTAATCCATGCCGCCCCCAGCGTCACCAGCAACAAATTCAACATAAACAATTCCTGGGTGCGCCGTTTTACCACCACACGAAACCATTTGCGCACCAAACGCTGTCCAATCGCAAATAATAAAAATAAGACCGTCACCGCCTTGCCCAACGCCAAGGCCAGTGCCATCCATAAATTATCGGGGTCTTTGGCAATCGCGGGAATCACAATCAAGAGTGGCACCACGGCCAGATCCTGAAACAGCAAGATACCAATAATCTTGCGCCCATGTTGACTATCAAGCTCAAGGCGTTCGGTGAGCATCTTGGAAACAATGGCGGTGGACGACATGGATAATGCGCCACCAATGGCAAACGAAGCCAACCACCCAATTTTGAAAGCGTTGCTTATTTGCCATGAAATGAGCGCGCATAAGCCCATGGTCACCAAAATCGTCAACACCACTTGTGCTAATCCCAAACCAAACACCACACGCCGCATCGAAATCAATTTGCCCAAAGAAAATTCCAGCCCAATCGAAAACATCAAAAATACCACACCGAATTCACCCAGCGTATCCGTTGTTGCGCTGTGCTTGGCCCAGCCCAACGCATGGGGGCCGATAATAATGCCCACCACAAGGTAACCCAACATCGGCGGCAATTGCAGCATACGAAACGCCACGACACCAACAACCGAGAAACCCAGTAATAACAATGTAAGCTCTAAGCCTGAAAACATTATATTTCCTCAATTTTCGTTTCAAATTTCGTTTCAAATGCCGATTTCATATCCGATGGCAGAATGATTGCCAGGCTAATTCGTTTATACTTTCCTCCATGAGTGTAACTGAAGAAAAAATATGCCTGACCATTTTGATGCAAAAAGTATGCAACGTGCGCTGGAGTTGGCGCGCAGCACGTTGCAAATCGAAGCCGATGCGATTCTTGCGCTACGGGATCGGCTGAGCACGAAGCACAATGCATCCGCTGGTGCCAGTTTTATCGAGGCCTTAAAACTGCTGCTAAATTGCAACGGTCGGGTGGTGGTGTCGGGCATGGGCAAATCCGGCCACATCGCACGCAAAATCAGCGCCACCTTGGCTTCGACCGGTACGCCTGCCCTGTTTATGCATCCCGGCGAAGCCGCGCATGGTGATTTAGGCATGATTACTCCACAAGACGTATTAATTGCCATTTCCAATTCCGGCGAAACCGCCGAACTGGTCAGCATCCTGCCCATCGTCAAACGGATGGGGGCGCGTTTGATCTCGATGACGGGCAACCCGAATTCCAGTTTGGCGCAATTGGCCGATGTTCACCTTGACGTAAGTGTCGCGCAAGAAGCTTGTCCGCTCAACCTGGCTCCCACTGCCAGCACCACCGCTACCCTGGCTTTGGGCGATGCGCTGGCGGTAGCGGCCTTGGACGCGCGCGGTTTTCAGGCCGAAGACTTCGCACGCTCACACCCCGGTGGCGCATTGGGGCGACGCCTGCTGACCTTTGTGCGCGACGTGATGCGCACTGGCAACGCCATCCCCACCGTGCCTGCCGATATCAGCCTGACCCGTGCCTTGCTCGAAATCACCCGTAAAGGCATGGCGATGACGGCCATTGTCGATGGCGCTGATCGGGTATTGGGTGTATTTACCGATGGTGATTTACGCCGCTTGCTGGAGCAAGGGCGCGAATTACAAGGCATTGGCATTGCCGGCGTCATGCAAACCCAACCGCGCAGTGTCAAACCGGATCAATTGGCGGTCGATGCAGTGGCTATCATGGAACAATTTCGCATCAATCAATTGCTGGTTATTGACGCCACAGGCAAACTGGTCGGGGCTTTGCATATTCATGACCTCACTCGCGCCAAGGTGATTTGATGCCCAATTTCATGCCAAATTTAAGCCAAAATGCAAGCCATACCACAGGCCCCCTATGAATGACGCACGCTACCATGCTTGGCGCATCCGCACGACGCTCATTTTAAGCCTGTGCGTTGCGGCCGCGCTGGCCAGTTTTTGGTTGCTGCAAATGATGCAAAAGCAAAACCAAACCATAGCGCAACCGACTAACCGGGGCGAGCCCGATTACCTGGTCGAAAACTTCCACTTTGTGCGCACCTCCAGCACGGGTCAAGCCGCCTATTTGCTCTCGGGTGCCGCGCTGGTACACCACCCACTGGATAATTCGGCCGATATTCGCCAGCCAACAGCAAAAAACTTCAAGCCCAATCAGGCAGTGCTCACCCTCACCGCCGAGCAAGGCAAGATTTTTGATGATAATCAACATATTCAATTGCGTGGCAAAGTCGATATCAGCCGCCCCGCCACGGCGCAAGCCCAGGCGCTGCACCTGGAAACAGAATCCTTGCTCATTACCACCGAAAACGATACCATGCAAACCGATGATCCGGTAAAAATGACCATAGGCAATATTACGCTGCGCAGTGTGGGTATGATCGCCGACCAAAACAAGGGAGAAATTCGCCTGTTGCATCAGGTTCACGGCGTAGCGACGCTGAACCAAAAGCGTTAGCAGCATCAGTTGCATAAATGAGTAACATGAATGAGTAACATGAATGAGTAACATGAGCAACACGGCCCATCCCTCCGCCGATCGGCCATGCACAGAACATTGAAAAGGAAGCACCATGAAGCCAGCATTGATTTATTCCAGCCTTTATTCCAGCCTTTATGCCAGCCTTATTTGGGGCTTTTTATTACTCGTCAACCCATGCGCGCGGGCAGAAAAAGCCGATGCGGCCAAGCCAATTTCGATTGACGCCGACGCCAGCGTGTATGACGACATCAAACAAACCACCACCTCAACCGGCAATGTGATCGTGATGCGCGGCACCTTGTTGATGAAAGCGGGCAAAATGATTCTTAAATCCGATCCGGCAGGTTACCAATTTGCCACTCTGCTGCCCGGCCCAAGCGGTTTTACCACCTTCCGGCAAAAACGCGATGGTGGCGACTTTTGGGTCGATGGGCGCGCCGAACGGATTGAATATGATAACAAAACCGACGTGGTAAAACTGTTTTCCAAAGCCAATTTAAAACGCCTGGAAGGCACTAAAACCACCGATGAAATGGAAGGTGAATTCATTTCCTACGATAGCCGCACCGATTTATTCACCGTCAACAATACCGCCGACGGCAATAGCAAACCCGGTGCCGGCCGAATTAAAGTGGTGATCCAACCGCGCACAGAAACCCAGGTCAAACCATGAATCAAGCGGCCAAGCCTTCTGAACCCTGTAAGCTGACGCTGACCGTGCGCGGCTTACAAAAGAGCTACGGCAAGCGCCTGGTGGTGCGCAATGTCGCTCTCACCGTGCGCTGCGGAGAAGTGGTGGGCTTACTCGGCCCCAATGGCGCCGGTAAAACCACCTCGTTTTATATGATTGTGGGTCTGGTGCCATCGGATGCGGGTGAAATTATTGTCGATGGCATCGATATTTCGCGCCTCCCCATTCATCGGCGCGCGCAACTGGGTTTATCGTATTTGCCGCAGGAAGCCTCGGTGTTTCGCAAGCTGACGGTAGAAGAAAATATTCGCGCGGTGCTGGAATTACAAATAGTTAATGGCCGCCCACTCAAAAAGGACGAGATCGAGCAACGCCTCGATACTTTGTTGGCCGACTTGCAAATTGAGCGGCTGCGCGAAAATCAGGCGCAATCGCTCTCCGGTGGCGAACGGCGGCGGGTAGAAATTGCGCGCTCGCTGGCCACTAATCCGCGCTTTGTGTTGTTGGACGAACCCTTTGCTGGGGTCGATCCGATTGCGGTCATCGAAATCCAACGAATTGTCGGATTTTTGAAAGAGCGGCAAATTGGCGTTCTCATTACCGACCATAATGTCCGTGAAACACTGGGGATATGCGATCATGCCTATATTATTAACCAAGGTGAAGTCTTGGCCAGTGGCAGGCCGGACGATATCATCGCCAATGAATCAGTCCGCCGGGTATATCTGGGCGAACACTTCCGAATGTAAGATGCCATGAAAGCTTCACTGCAACTCCGCACCTCGCAGCATCTGGCGCTCACCCCGCAGCTCCAGCAATCGATCCGCTTGCTGCAACTGTCCACGCTGGAACTGCACCAGGAACTGGAACAAATGCTGGGCGAAAACCCGATGCTGGAACGTGGCGACGATTTGCTCGATCATTCGATCCGGCTGCTGGCTGATGGAGCCATCAGCACCGCCCCGGTCAGTAATGAATTCAATACCGATGGCGGCAATGAGCGCCAGGGCGAGCTTAATGGTAGCAGCGGCAGCGGCAGCACCAACAGCAGCGACACCAACAGCAGCGCCGAGGGCGGTGAAAACAACGCCAGCGAGGGGGCCGACAGCTTTGAGGGCAATGACAGCGACTGGAGTTTTGACGACGTGGCGCGGCCCCAGGGCAGCCCGGACGATGAAGATTCCCGCCCACAACTGGAAGCCTGCGAAACCACCCTGCGTGAGCATTTGCTGGAACAAATGCGCGTCACCCTGCCACCGGGACGCGACCGCGCCTTGCTCGAAATCCTGATCGATTGTGTGGACGAGCATGGTTACCTGGAAGAAAGCCTGGAAGAGATTTTGGCGCGCATGCCGGCGGAACTGGAAATCGAACCCGAAGAGTTTTCCACCTCCTTAAAATTATTGCAAAGCTTTGACCCGAATGGCGTCGGCGCGCGCGATTTAAGCGAATGCCTGGTTTTGCAAATCAAACAATTGCCGAAAATCCCCTTGGTCACACGGCGCATGGCTTTGTGTATTGCAGAACAGCATTTACAGCTCCTGGCACAGCGCGAGTTTAATAAATTGAAAAAAGTGCTCGATTGCGATGATGAAGACTTGCGCGAAGCCCAGGCTGTGATCAAATTGTGTCAACCACGCCCAGGCGCTGAATTTGGTGGAGGAAAAGCTGGTTACGTGGTGCCGGATGTGATCGTTAAAAAAGTTAAGAATCAGTGGCAAGTAACACTCAATCATGAGGCCATGCCGCGCTTGCGGGTGAACGCGATGTATGCCAATTTACTCAAACAAAACAAGGGTGAACAAGCCTTGGGTGGGCAGCTCCAGGAAGCCAAATGGTTAATTAAAAATATGCGGCAGCGCTTTGATACGATACTGCGGGTGTCGCAAGCGATTGTAGAACGGCAACGAAATTTCTTTGCCCATGGTGCGGTTGCAATGCGGCCCCTTGTTTTACGTGAAATTGCTGATACACTGGGTTTACACGAGAGTACAATCTCACGTGTGACGACACAAAAATTCATGCTGACCCCTCACGGCATGTTTGAGTTGAAATATTTCTTTGGCAGTCACGTCGCCACCGATGCGGGAGGGGAAGCTTCATCGACGGCGATACGGGCATTAATTCAGCAACTTATAGGAGCAGAAGACCCTAAAACACCACTTTCAGACAGTAAATTAGCAGATATGCTGGGGGAACAAGGGATGGTCGTGGCACGGCGCACGGTGGCCAAATACCGCGAAGCCCTGAAAATTCCGGCGGTAGCACTGCGCAAGGTTTTGTAGTTTCCCATTTGCCCAAGTAAGATAAACCTGAATCTTTAAAGCTTTTACTTGCCAGCAACCCCATTTTTAGGAGTGTGTATGAACCTCACCATCAGTGGACATCATCTTGAAGTAACTCCCGCAATCCGCGCTTATGTACAAAACAAGTTAGAGCGCATAGTACGCCATTTTGATCAAGTCATCGATATGGCAGTCATTCTGACCATCGACAATAATTCTGAGAAAGACAAACGACAAAAAGCTGAAATTACGGTACGCGTGAGCGGCAAGGCAATCTATGTCGAAAGCGTTTCCGAAGACCTGTATGCGGCCATCGATACCTTGATCGACAAGCTGGACAGACAAGTCTTGAAACACAAGACCAAAACCAAGGATCACCAGCACGAAGCCATCAAATATCTACCGGGCGATACGTCTGATGAGGAAGAAGAACAAGCGGCTTGATTGATTGCTGGCTTGGTTGAGTGGGCGGCTTGGCTGCCTGCTCAACACTTGCCCCGCTCCTACTCCTACTCCTACCGCTACTCCTACCGCTACTCCAAAGCAAATTTAATACCAACCCAAGCAATCAATATAGCGCGCCGAACTGTCAGGAAACACGCACACAATATTGGTCGGCGTCACACATTGTCGGCTAATTTCCCGGCAAGCAGCCGCAATCAGGCCACTGGACAAGCCTGCCGCAATACCATGTTACCGTCAGTGTTACAGCCAAACATGGACAGGGATGCCGCGCTGTTGCCGGATGATGCCAGCACGATGTCGCGCCCCGACGGGATATCTTTTTGGGTCAGCCAATAAGTGATCAATCGATCTTTGATCGAGCCGGAAGGATTAAAATACGCCAACGTGGCTCCCAATAATGCTGATGCGAAATTAATATTACCACCAAAGCGTTTCAATGAATCCGCCATTGCCTTACTACAAGCAGAATCACCCGGAGAGATTGATCTTTTGGAAAATATTGCCATACAAGTCACATCAAATAAATTGATTGACACACAAAGACAAATAGCTGATAATGATGGCCAACAATTACGGCGCGCCCTGTGCTATCGCGCTACTTTCATAACACCCCAAGCAAAGGACACTTGTGATTTTATCCGTGAACCCATCTATTTTGAAGGCTGTGTTTTCTCGTATTGTAGCAATCGGTTTTACTGGTTTAATCGGCTTGGCAGCCATCAATGCACAAGCACAACAAGTTGACCTGGGCACGGCTGCTGAGTATTCCGGCTTCTTCTTTGGCAATGTCAGCAAACTGCCGGATATTGAAGGTCGCCTCGCGCTCGGTGGCAATTTGAATATCAGTGGCTTCTCGATTGGTGGCCGAGTACCCTCTGGCTCGGGTAAACCGTCGTTGGTAGTGGGTGGCGATTTAGCCTCGATCGGTGGTGGCGGTATTTATGACGGCTATGGCAACACGGGCTACGCGCTGTACAGCGGCAACCGCGCCGCTAATGTACCAACTTATATCGACTTTCGTAAGCAAACTCCCAACCCGATTGATTTCGACGCCGAACGTACCTACTTGACCATTTTGTCGCAACAATTACGCGATATGCCAGCGACTGGCACGGTGACCAAACTCTATTCCGGCATTACCTTAACCGGTAGCAACGCCGATATTGAAGTGTTTAACCTGACGGCAGATCAAGTCAAAAGCGGCCTTGATTTATTACTCGCCAATGTTAAGCCGACTTCGCATTTAATCATCAATGTCGCGGCAGATAGCCAATTCAAAGTAAAAATGGGCATTACCATGGCCTCGCTACAAGAGCGCCACAGTAAAGTTCTATTTAACTTGCATGATGCGGATGTGGTCAATTTTACTGGCGTGTTGGTGCTGGGCAGCGTGTTGGCCCCCTATGGCTGTGTGCGTGATTCTTCCGGCCACCTGGAAGGCACGATTGTGGCCGCAAGTTGGGATTCGAATATGGAAATTGGCTACGGGCCATTTATCCCGTCGGAATAAGCGAATAAAGTTGTATGGCCGCAACGCTTTTCTGGCTTCAGGATGGCTCATGAAAATTCTAATGCCTAAGCTAAAAAAAATAAGCTACAAAAATAATTGCCCCCCATCATTGACCATATGATATAAATCAAATATATTCTTATCAGGCTCATCGGCGCACCGGGCAATTCGCGACACCGATTATTTTTTCTTGATCAATGCGACCCCGCTGGCATGTTATGCGGGTAATTTCTAAAATAAAAGGGGTGTGCTTGTGAGCCTTTTCCTCCGCATTCGGACCAATCGTCTACAGTATGGCTTGCTGTATGCTGTGCTGCTCTGCGCCTTATGCTGCCTTTGCACTGGCGCGCTGGCGCAAACACCGGTCGCGCGCGCGCTGGCTTGGCTCAATCAACAGGTGCAAGCCAACGGTAGCCTCAATCACGAAACTGAGTCAATTGCCACCCCATTCCAAAGCAGGGCGGAGGTAGCGTTCACGCTGAAATTATTGGCCAGCGTGCCGGGGCCACTGGCCAATAGTGTGAATGCCGAGGTCGATGACAATACCCAATATTTGGCGCGCAAACTGATGGTGTTGCCCGGCAACGAACTTGCCACCGCGAATTATTTGACGCTTTTGCTGCAACGGCAAAACTTTAATGGTGGCTTTGGCGGTGGCCTCGGGTATGACAGTCACCCGATCACCACCGCCTGGGCGGTGCTGGCACTGGCGCAAGGTAATTCGGGTAATAACGGCGAGGCGATTATGGCCGCCAACCGGGCACGCGCTTATTTGCTGGCGCAAATCGATGTGGATGGTGGCCTGCGTGAAGTGAGCGACTTCAATCGTATTTATTTAAGCGGCATCGCCTTGCTTGCTTTGCAAACCACAGCCGACAACAGCAACGACACCGCGATCAAGGGTTTAAGTGCTTGGCTGTTGCAAAAGCAAGGGGCCAATGGCGACTGGCTTGGCGATGTGTTTTTGTCGGCACATACTTTTGCCGCACTGGCCCCGACGGTGACAGATACCTCGGTGCGCAACGCTGCCAGCCAGTATTTACTGTCACGCCAGGCACCTGATGGCAGTTGGAATCAAGATCCGTTTGTGACGGCGCTGGCATTACGCGCCTTATCAACCCAGCCCGGCAGCATCCCTGGGCCTGCGTTTGCGTCGATACGTGGGCAAGTGGTGGATAGCGGCACCAATATCGGCTTATCGGCCGTGACGATGACGCTCACTTCCCTAAGCACAGTACCCGCTAAAGTCGTCACCACCGACAGCGCAGGCAGTTTTATCATCAATGGGGTAGCAGCGGGTAGTTATACGCTGACCGCCAGCCGTAACGGCTATGCCAACCGTGCAGCGAATGTGACCACGGTGGCCGGGCAAACCTCGGATCTTGGTATATTGACGATGGCACAATTGAAAACGACCGCCATCGTGCGCGGCCAAATTACCGCCGCTGGTAGCAGTACACCACTGGCCGGGGCGGTGGTGACCCTCTCTGGCGCAGCCAGCGCGGCAACCACGACCGACGCCAATGGCCGCTTTGAAATAAGTAATGTAACGCCGGGTGCGCTTGGTTTGTCGGCCACTCTGGCCGGGTATCAAAGCGCGTCGGCCAACGCAACTGCGCTGGGTGGGCAAATCCTGATTTTCTCGCCCACCCTGTATCTGAATAACCAGCCCAAGCCAAGCACGATGCGCTATTTTGGCAAAGTGGTAGCGGCAGGGGTAAGTACGCCACTGGCCGGTGTGGCCGTGCAGGTGACAGGCTCGGGCGGCAATAACGCGGCACAAACCACGGCCAGTGGCCAGTTTGATTTGACGATGAATCCTGGAACGTATGCCGCCAGTTTTAGTTTGCCCGGTTACAGCAGCGTAACGCACAGCTTGATTGGCAGCGCAGGCACGATCATTGATGGCGGCACGATTGCCCTGTCACCGATTATTGCCTTGAGCAGTATTAAAGGGCTAGTGCTCAATCCAGCCAATGCTGCCATCGTTGGTGCCACGGTGCAAATCGTTGGCAGCACCACTAGCGCCACCACTAGCAGCGACGGGCGTTATAGCCTGGCTAATCTCAGCGGCACCAGTTTTACGGTACGCGTGAGTGCCATTGGCTACAATTCGCAAATCGTTAATCTGCAATTGGCGGGGCCAGCAGACATCACGCAAAACTTCACCCTCGCGCCGCAAGTGGGCGATGCACTGGCGATTGGCGATTTGCTGGTGCAACCATCTACCGTGGGCAGCGCCGCCAATGTCACGGTCACGACCGTTATTAGCAATCGCGGCAGTAGTACGGCGGCGGCAGTATTGCAGTTGGAAGTGTCGGACAGCAACAATAAAGTGATCGGCAAGGGCAGCGCCTTTGACAGCGCAGACCATGTGATCGGACAAGTGAGTCTGGCAGGTGGGCAGGCGATGGCAGTCAAACTGGTCTGGAATTCAGCGCAATTTCCGCCGGGCGACTACACGCTGGCAGTGCGCCTGGTGGAACCGGGCAGCATCACCCGCGCTACGCCACAGGGTAATCTCATCATCCAGCGTGCCACCATTGTGAAGGTGACCGGGCAAGCGCATTTTAACGGCACCATTACGGCCAATCCGCCCGTGGCAAGAGCGGGCACCAATACCGCAATCAAGTTGTCGGCAACCCTGCAGAACGATGGCAATATCGCGCTGGCCAGGCAAGCCTATACCTTGAGCGCAATCAATACCCGTGACAATACCGTAGCGCATACCGAAACCGTGCCCGGTGCAGCAACGCCCGTGGCAAGCTTGCTGACTTTAAAATTTACCGACTGGGTGCCCACTGTGGCGGCAGATTATCGGCTGGAATTGGCGGCAGCCGACCCGGCCATGGGCAAAATCATTGGTACGCTGTTTATCGGCGATGCAGTCAGGGCCAACTATAGCGTGAATAAACTGGTGGTGCCAACTGGCACCCAGAGCGTGCGCGGCAGCATCGACATCACCGGGCAGGATGTGGCCGCAGGCAGCATTAGCGACCCCTTGGCCCCATTGATCAAAGTGGCGGTGAATAAGGCGGTGCGCTTCAATTATCAGATTGCGGTCGAAGAGACGCTGTCCTCGCGCTGCCTGCGCTGCCATGTGCAATCGCAGGCACTGGTCGGTGGTGAATTGACGCGTCGCTTGACCGATAGTGCGGCACTGACAGCGCAGCGCGACACGATATTGAACGTCTTGACCACCTTTCAACAAAGCAATGGTGCCCTTGACGGCGACCCCAGAATCGGCCAATTTGAAAAATCGCAAAGCATGTTGGGAATGTTCGCCTTGAATGCCTGGCACAAGAGCGTGGAAATCATTTCGACCATCGCCAAGGGTAGCCAATTTCTTGTCAACACTCAGTCCAACGACGGGCAATGGTATTCGGACTATCCAAACGGTTGGTGGATTTCACCGTTCGCCACCAACGGCATCAATGTAAAAAATCTGGTCGATGCCAGCAATAGCCTTAAGCAAGCGCCTGGCGGAAGTGCGGTGAAATACAGCGAAACCGTCCTGACTGGCTCCGGCATCAACGGACCAACTCAGTTGGCCAGCGATTCGTCCGGCAATGTTTACGTCGTCAACTACAATTGGGGGCAAATATTGCTTATCAAGAAGGATGGCACAACCCAAGTGTATATGGATGGGTTAGCCTACCCCACCGCCCTGGTCTTTGACCGCAATGGCGTCGCGTATGTCTCCACCTACTTTGGCTTGTATCGCCGCAATTCGGACGGCACGGCAACCCAGCTCAGTACCCGATCAGGCTCCGGCCTGGCAATCGGGCCGGATGGTAATTTGTACATGTCATCTTATTGGGACAATAAAATTTCAAAAATTACGCCCTTGGGTGAGGTCAGCGATTACATCGTTGGCGGTGCGCTTTCCAGGCCGAAGGGGATTGCCTTCACCAGTACCGGAGATTTGCTGGTCGCCAACCATGATGCGCTGAATATTCTGCGCTATCATCCTGATCTGACGCAAGATGTGGTAGTAGAATACACAGCCTATCCCCCGCACAATTTACAACTAACCGCAAACGGCTGCTTCGTCACCACCGATTCTGGCCTGACTTTCTATAATAATGAATGGCATGGCGAGCGCTTGCTGTACAACGCCATGGGCGGCGTCCTGGTCACACAGGACGGCAGCGTGCTGGTCGGCAATGTCAGCAACAACACGATTGCCAAAGTGACACCCATCGCGATTGACACCACGCAATTGCTCGCCAGTATTGATAGCGCCGTCGCCAAAACCACCACATGGCTGCTCAATGACGCCAATGCGGTCGGCATCAATCATTTAGCCTTGGCGCAGCGCTTGATCGGCCTTAATGCGGCAAAAAAACACTATGAAGGCCAAGGCTTGGCCGCCACGGTGCAAGCCAAAATGGTGACGATCGGCGCGCAATTGCGCAGTGTGGTCAATCCTGACGGCGGCTGGGGCCTGCAACCCGGTATCGACAGCGATTCTCTGGTGACCGCCCAGGTTGGGGTAGCACTGGATTCGCTCAACCCCTCGTCTTCCGATCCGATTGTGCAAAATGCAGTGAAATGGCTACTCGGTCAGCAGCGGCCCGATGGCACCTGGTTTAGCGAAAACCGCATCATGGTCACACCGCAGGCAACCACCACCTGGGTATCAATCTGGCTACCGATTGTGCTTGACCGCCTGGGTGGGGTCGATACCGACCTTGCCGTCACCTTCCCGGCCAACGTCCAGATGGCGAACCCGGATATTGCGCCAACCACGGTGACGGCCAACAGCGACGGCAGCAAAACTGTGCTGTGGCATTTAATTGGTGTCACCAGTGCTGGCCGCAAGATCAATTACGACTTGAATCTGGCCGACATGCAAGCAAACGAAGTGCGTCCGGTCTCAAGCGATGCGCATCTGACTTTCAAAAATGGCTTCACCGATGGCGTCGTCAACAGCGCCATCGATATTCCACGCGTCGCCGCCTCAGCCTTCCTTGATTTGGGCGTGACCACCGACAAATTGACCTATCCGGCCAATACGCTGGTGCGCATTACTGGCCAGGTCAGCAATACCAGTGCGACCCCGTCTGGCGGCAGCGTTCAGTTTAATTTGTATGCACCGGACAATACCCTGATCACGCACCTCTCCACACTGCGCTTCGCCGATCTGGCCCCGGCGGCAAGTACCGATCTGAATCTGACCTGGAATACCGGAACCTGGGCCGCTGGTGCTGGCTATGCGGTGAAGGCCACTTTGCTCAATCAAACCGGGCAAGCGGTGGGTACTGCGCAAAGCCAGTTTGCCATCAGCGGCGCTGGTAATTCCGGCTTTGCCCTCTCCGCTACCATTGCAACGGACAAACAGCTTTACCAGCCAAGCGAAACCGTGCGTTTGAGTGATCGTTTGAATAACCTGACAGTCAATGCCGGACTCAGTGACCTTCAAATTGTTGTCACCGTCAACAACCCGGACGGCACGGTGCGCTTTAGCAAAACGGAAAACCTGCCACAGTTGGCCGCCAACGCTTTCAAGGACTATGGCTATACCTTGGCGCTCAATTTTGCCGCAGCCGGCGTCTACACTGCAAGGGTGGCGGTCAGCACCACCAAAGATGGTTTGCTGGCGCAAGCGACCAGCCAATTCACGGTGGCCTCCAGCGCCACCTCCGGCAGTGGTTTGAGCGGCAAAATCACGGCACTGCCGGACACAGTGAACCAGGGCGAAACCGTGGCACTGGCCTTTAGCGCCAGTAACGCAGGCAACAGCGCGTTGTTGAATCTACCATTGACAGTTGAGATCATTGATCCAACCTCGCTCACCGTCATCACCAGCTTTAGCAGCACCCAAAATCTGGCCGTCGGTGCGAGCTATAACGGTGCCAAGAGCTGGATTGCGAGCGCATCGAGCAGCAACACCGTGGTGGCGTTGCTATCGGCCAGCATTGGTGGCAAAAAACTCACCCTGGGGCAAACCAATATCACCCTCATTACCGCGCAAAGCAATCTGGAGATCACGCAACAAAGCGCCGCATGGCAAAATGTGCTGGTGTTCAGCCGCTGCAAACGTACACTGGATGATTTGCTGGGCCAATGCGGTGCCACTGGCACGACCCCGTTGCCAATGGACGACCCGGTAGCAATGGCGCAATGTGATCTCAACCGTGCTGTAGCACTGGATCAATACCTTACCAAGGCTGGCGTGGCGCACAAGCTCACCACCAATGGAACCGACTTCCTCAATGGCATGCGCAGTGGTTTGTACAACACCTTCTGGGTCAGCAATGGCGCTACCTCGATACGTGAACTGCCCACCGCCGAACTGCGCGCAGCGGTCATGCGCGGCAACGGCTTATTGATTGACGGCTTGAGTGAGGGCCGTAACAACCAGCTCACCCTGTGCGGCGGGGTCAGCTACAGCGGCAAATTCGCGCTGGCTGATCAGCCCCTGAGTGTATTGGGTGGCCTGTTCACGCCTGGCAACTACCGCATCACCGCACTGCCGGTGCAACTGAAAGCGGCGGTGGGTAGCGTGGTGCAAGCCAAACTGGGGCCAATAACAAACACAAGCCCCGGCCCCGCCGACGGCATCATCAGCGCGCTACTGGGTAGCGGCAAGAGTCTCACCTTCGGGTTCGACTGGGCCGACACCCTGCGCACCCAGGGCAGCGACCCGCGCTGGCTGGACGTGACGCAAAAAAGCCTGGCCCATGTAACCCCGGCGGCACCGGGCGGCAATCAATATTTTGCCAATGAAGTGTTCACGCTCGCCACCCGAATCAAAAACGGTGGCCAAAGTGCCGATTTGCAAATCGTCCAGACCCTGCCGCCCGGAGCGCAAATCATCGCCACCGAACCTGCCACCCAGGCGAATGCAGGCGCAAGCTGGCGCATCAACTTGCCCGCCAATGGCGAGAGTACGCTACGCCTGCGCTTGCGTGTGCCCAGCACCCCAGGCAGCGCCAGCATCAGCACCGCAATCAATCGGTTCAAGGATAACGTCGGCACGCCATACAAAACGCTACAATACGACTTGACGGTACGCGGTGCCAGCGAGATGCTGACCCAGTTCAGCGCCGACATCACCGCCTTGAACCTGACAACACCCGCGCAACTGGCCGCGCGCGTCACGATTCTGGAAGAACTGAACCGCACCCGACTGGCGCTGGCGGCCAACCGGCGTGACGAGGCATTGCGACGTTTGCTGACAGTACAAAACAGGTTAACGCGGATCGATAGCAACGGTATGCAGGCGGCAATGATGGCGCGCTTGATCGCCATGGTTGAAGCGCAAAGCGGCAAATAAATTTTTTTGGGAAACCTCATGTTCCATAACCACAAAATACAACGCGCCATTTCCACCCTACTGTTGGTGACCTTCACCAGCGTGAGCTTTGCGCCAGCCATTGCCACCGCGCAGACCAAGCCCGCTGCCACGACCTGGGTGCCACTGCAAAAGCGTGATACCGGCAACCCCAATGCAACCCTGTTGCCGCTTGATCCGCGTCTGGCGCAAGTAGCAAGCCAAACTGGCAAAGGCCAAGCCGACAACACGGGCAATACCAGCAATACCAGCAACACCAGCAATATTGGCGACATTGGCAACGGTATTACCAACTACACCCAAGCACTGGCGCAACTGCAACAGATGGGGGCGGCATCCGTCACCAGCAGCAATGCACTATCGCAAACCAACGCAATCCGCAACCAATACCGCCGTGTCGTGCAATTGGAAGCACAAGCAAACAACACCTTCGCGCGCACTGAAGCCCAACTGCGCAGCGCTGGCCTGCCGCCCGAAATCATCCAACGCCATCTGGCCTTCGTAACCCAGCACCAAGCCCGCAACGCCGACCTGCGCAGCGCCATGACCGCGCTCGATGCCGCAGCCAACGGCAAAGGCGATGCCGCCAAAGCCTTGCAACAATTAAATCAATTTACCCATCAATTCACCAGCCAGAGCGGCCAAACGCCCACCCAAAGCACCAATCTGGCGTGGGGCAACAACCGGGCAAAACCGCCGCACTCGGCCACCAACGCGCACGCGCAAGCACGCTCAAGCCCAAGCACCTTGCAACAAGCGGCAGCCAGTTCGCTGGGTGGCATTCAGTTGCCCGACCCCATTTTGGACCCAACCCCGCAGCCCGGCGATTTGGCCGAAACCGACGATATTGAACTCACAACCGAGATTCGCGCTCTCGCCACCAGCCTGGGCAACAATCCGGTTCAGATCAGCAACTGGGTCCGCAATAACATCCAATACACCCCCGGCTATGGCGCAATGCAAGGCGCAGTGGGCACGCTGCAAGCCAAACGCGGCAATGCGTTCGATACCGCCAGCCTGCTCATCGGTTTATACCGCGCCGCCAACATCCCGGCTCGTTATGTCTACGGCACCATTGAAGTACCCGCAGCGCGCCTGCAAAACTGGCTCGGTCTGGACAATATGAACGCGGCCCAGCAATTGCTAACCCAGGCCAATATCCCGAATCAAGCCATCTTGCAAAATGGCCAGACCCGGGCATTACAACTGGAACACGTCTGGGTCCATGCCTTTATCGATGATGCCCCAAGCGGCGGTGCCATCAACAAAAAGCCCGGCAGTTGGGTGCCGGTTGATGCCAGCTTTAAACTGCAACAAACCAAAGCAGGCCTTGCTCTGCGCAGCGCCCTCAGCCTGAATGAAGCCGCTGTGTTTGACAGCGCCAAATCAAGCGCCACCTGCACTGCCGATTTGGGCCAGCACCTCGATGCAAGCGGCCTGCAAACCAACTTAAACGATTATCAGACCCAACTTGGCAAGTTCGTGGCGCAACAAGCAAGTGATATTGCGGTTGGCCAAGTACTCGGCCAACAATTGATCGCCCCAGAAAACCATGGCATTTTACTGGGCACCCTACCCTACCGCAGCATCGCCCAAAGTTCGGTTTTTAATGTCTTGCCTGATGTGCTGCGTTGGAAATTGCGTTACCAATTATTCGCCGATAGCGCGGCGCAGACGCAAGGCCAGCCGACGGCGGCATTGGCGGGCAGTCTGGCACGCTTGGCCGGCCAGCGTATTACGCTCAGCTTCACGCCCGCCACCGATGCCGATGCGGCGGCGCTGGCCGCCTTCATGCCGCGTGCGCATGGCGATAACAGCCCCATCAGAGCCGAAGAGTTCCCGCATGATGTGCCCGGTTATTTGATCCGGGTGAAAGCGGAACTGCGCGCCAATGGCACGCTGGTTGCCAGTGGTGGCAGTTTTATTCTGGGTACGGAGTTGATTGCCGAAATCGCCAGCTTTGAGCCAGCCCTGGGTAATTGGCGTAGCGATATCAACCGCCCGCATGCAGGCGATTATCAAGCCCTCGTGATTGATGCGCAGGGCATCCATGCGGCGCAACTGGAGGCAGTCAGGGCGCACATCACCGCGTTGGAAGGCAAACTGAACACGGGCAACAGCACTGGCTTAACGCGCGATGACGTGACGGGTGAGCTATTACACCAAACCGCACTCAATTATTTTGCCACCGTGGACGCCAATGCCAGCCTGTTCGAGCGTAGCGCTGGCGTGGTTGAGCAGCGCCTGCCCTCCTGGGGGCGCGCGGTGGCGCAGGTGCAGCCGCATATCGCCCTGGGTTTGATCGACAAGGTCAGCTTTCCCGGTGTCACGCTCAACATTGACCGTCTCAGCAATGCGGTTGCCGCCAACATCGGTGCACTCGATGCCGCCGCCTACAGCCAGCAAAGCAACCAGCGCAACGCCGCCTATGCGCACCTGGTATTGGCCAAACTGTATGCCAACACCAACAATGCGGGGCAAGCCGCCTCGGCGGTCAAGGTGCTGGCCAATGCCGCTGTGCAAAATCAAGCGCAATTGCAACCGGTCTTGGGCCTCAACGCGGCCAATCTGGCCACTTTACTGCCGCAAATCAACTTAAGCGAACGCGGCAAAACCGAAGTGCAGGATGCGGTGGCGGCAGGCTACCGCGTATTGGTGGCACAAAATCCATCGACCATTGGCGGCTGGCGTGGGCAGGCGCTTTTAATCGAAGACCGTGCCCAAGGCAAGGCGGCCTATCGCTTATTGGATGACAATGGTGACGCCACTGCCGCCATCTATCTGCCCAACGGCATGGGCTGGCTGGCGCAGGGCTTGCCCTTCCAGGCCGCACCCATCATCCCAAGCGCGCAGGCCGCGCAAAAGATGGACCTGGCGCTCATGGCGATGCTGGCCAATGATGGCAGCAACAACGGCAGCAACAACGGCGCAGGCAGCACCACGCGCTGGCAATCTTTCCCGGCGCAGGATGAAATCGGCAATGGTTTATTTTTATCGCGCCTGGCCGCAGCGCAAGACAATTCCATCTGCGCGCGCCTGACCAGCCTGCTGGCGACCAATCTTGGCAGCGCAGGCGGGCTGGGCAACACCGACACGCCAGCCCTGACGGTGCCCGTGATCACCAGCATTCCGGTGACCAGCGGCAGCGCCGGACAAAGCTATCAATACGCCGTTACCACGTATGACAGCTCCGGCAAGCCATTAAGCTACCGCCTGACGCAAGCGCCCGGCAGCATGAGCATCAGCAATACCGGCCTGATCAGTTGGGCGAAACCGATAACGGGCAGCTTTGCCGTGACCGTGCGCGCCGACAATGGCAATGCCTATGGCGAACAGCGTTACCTGCTTGATGTGGGCAAAGAGGCCTTGCCGCTGGAGATCAGCCTGTCGGTGTCGCCGGGCATTATCAACCAGGGCGAAACGGTGAAACTAACCGTCGTCACCAATGGCGGCACGGGTAGCATCAACAAAACCTTGACGGTGGATGGCCAGCTTGTGCCGATCGATGCCAACGGCCAAGCCAGCGTCAGCGGCAACGTGATCGGCGTGCATGCAATACAAGCCAACGCCAGCGACAGCCTTGCCAACATCAAAAAAACCAGCCTGTTCAGCGTGCGCAACCCCGCCGACACCACCCCACCCGTGGCCGCCATCAGCACCCCGCTGGACGATGCCGAAATCACCGCCCCGGTCAACATCACCGGCACCGCCAGCGATGCCAACCTGGCCTATTACCAACTGCTGCTGCGCCCCGCAGGCGATACCGCCTGGCAGGAAATTGGCCGTGGCAGCGCCAGCGTCACCAATGGCAACCTGGGCAAACTCGACCCGACCCAACTTCAAAACGGCATTTATGAATTGGCGCTCAATGTGGTGGATGTGAATGGTCAGCAAACCACCCGGCAAATTGCGTTGGACATCTACCGCGACTTAAAAATAGGTCAATTCGCCTTGAGCTTTGAAGATTTGAACATCGAAGCGTCCGGCATCCCGATCCGCGTAACCCGCACCTATGACACGCGGCGCAAGGCAGAAAAGCTGGACTTTGGCTATGGCTGGAGTGTGGATTACCAGAGTTTGCAGGTGCGTAAAAACAAAATCACAGGCTTGCAATGGGCGGTGGTTTCGCGCCCAACCCGGTTTGAACTGTGTTTGATTCCCAATGGCAAGCGCAAAATCAACGTGGCCCTACCTACGGGCAAGGTCGAGCGCTTTACCGCAGCCAACAACAAAGAATGTGAGATAGCGCAAATCCCGCCCATCGACATCCGTTTCACGCCGCTGCCCGGCACCACCAGCAAACTGGAAATGGTGAATGTCCCCAATGTGGAGGCGAGAGGGGGGCACTTACACGATAACAACAGAGATGAAATCTGGAACCAGCTTGACTACAAACTCACCACCGAAGACAAATACACCTATTACCTGACCGAAGGCATCGGCATCACCAGCGTGCAAGACCGTTACGGCAACATCCTTAACTACGGGCAGAATGGCATTGTCCATTCCAACGGCCAATCCATCACCTTTATCCGTGATGCGGCCCAACGTATCACGGCCATTACCGACCCCAAGGGCAAATCGATAAGCTACGGTTACGACGCCAAGGGCGACTTAACCAGCGTCACCGACCGCGAAAACGCGGTTGCCAAATTCAACTACAACCGCAGCCACGGCTTGCTCGATTACACCGACCCGCGCAACGTACTGGCAGCGCGCTATGTGTACGACGAGCAAGGGCGCGTCGTGGCCGTCTACGACGCCGACAACCACGCCGTAGAAATGACGCATGACACCGCCAACAACAAAGAAACCGTCAAAAATGGGCGTGGTTTTAGCACCACCTATACCTATGACGATGCGGGTAACGTCACTGAAATAGTGGATGCGCTGAAAAACAAAACCATCATCAGCTACGATGCCCTGGGCAATGAAACCAAAACCATCAACGCGCTCAAACAAACCACGCTACGCAGCTTTGACCCGCAAAGCGGCAAGCAGTTAAGCGAAACCGACCCCTTACTCAACAGCAGCGCCTGGGCCTATGATGGCACCGACCTTAAAACCTATACCGACGCACGCAAAAAGCCCACCAGTTACGGCTACGCCAACGACGGCAGCTTAACCGTGACCGAACCACTGGGCCGCGCCAGCAAGATCGGTTTCGACCCCCAAGGCAACGTCAACAACCTCGTCATTGCCGGCCAAGCAACCCAATCGACCTTTGATGCCAAGGGCAACAAGCTCACCGAAACCGACGCCCAGGGCAATGTCACCACCTACGGCTACGACGACAACAACCGCGAAACCAGCCGCAGTTGGAAGCGCATTGTGCAAATAAACGGTATACCTGTGGAAAAAACTACTACCAGCAGCCGCAAGTACAATGCCAATGGCAATGTCGTGGAAGAAACCGACGCGCTGAGCAACACCACCAAAAGCCAATACGATGGCACCGGATTATTAACCAGTAGCATCGACGCGCAAGGCAGAGTCACCGGTTACGACTACAATGCGCGTGGCAAGCTGACTAAAACCACTTATCCCGACAACAGCACTGAAATCACCACATACGACGCCGAAAGCAACCCAATCAGCAGGATCGACCGCCAACAACGCGAGACCAAGTATGAATATGACGCGCTCAATCGGCTGACCAAAACCGTCTTACCGGACGGCAGCAGCAACCAGACCGAATATGATGAAATTGGTCGCGTCAAAGCTACGGTGGACGCCAAAAACCGCCGCACCGTCAACGAATATGACGCAGCAGGCCGCCTGATCAGCGTCACCGATCCACAGAGCCGCAAGACCAGTTTTACCTATGATGAAAACGGCAATCGCACCAAGGTAACCGATGCGGATCAAAACAGTACCAGTTATGAATATGATGATCTCAATCGCCTGACCAAAGTCACGTATCCTGATCAGAAATTCAGCCTGACGGTGTGGCGTGCGGATGGGCGCAAGCAATCGGAAACCGACACCGCAGGCAAAATCACCGAATACGGGTACAGCCCTACCGGGCAGCTCACGAAAGTGACGCAAAGCGATGGCAGAACCACGCAAATTACTGAATATCGCTATGACAGCACGGGCAACAAAGCCAAGCAAACCGATGCCGAGCAACACAGCACGAATTGGGAATTTGACGCCAACAACCGTGTGGCCAGCCGCACCCTGCCGGGCTTGCAGCAAGAGCGCTTCGCATATGACGAGGTGGGCAATCTCAAGCTAAAGACTGATTTCAACGGCAAAGCCACGCAATACAGCTACAACAAGCTGCAACAACCGGAGCTGATCCTGCGCCCGGATGGGGCCAGCATCGTCAATACTTATACCGCAAGTGGGCAGCTCGAAAGCGTGACCGAGACGTCCAGTGCCAACAGTGGCTTGCTGGGCGGTAAAACCACTTATCAATATGATGCACAGGACAGGATCACCCGGCAAACCAATCCTGATGGCACTTTCCTTGCCTATGGCTACCACCCCGATGGCACCATAAAAGAACGCAGTACCGCCGCTGGCACCGTTAAATATGAGTACAACGATAACCAGCAACTCAGCAAAGTCACGGATATCGATGGCAAGATCACGTCGTACACCTACGACACCCTGAACCGCCTCAAAACCACGACCACGCCTAACGGCATTACCAGCACGCGCCGCTATGACACGAACAACCGTTTAGTGCAACTGGTTCATAGGAAAACTGACGCCAGCGCCGCCATCGTGACAGGCGTATTCTACAAGCTGGCCGCCAATGGGCAGCGGCTAGAAATGCAGGAGCTGGACAGCGCCAGCACCGCAAGCGACACCGCGCCACCCACCAACCCGCTGCGCACCGCGAAGTATCAATATGACGATGTGAATCGCCTCACGCAAGAGCAGATTCTTAACCGCGCCAACACA